>WRKK01000330.1 GCA_009782245.1 Defluviitaleaceae bacterium
GAAAAAGGCGGAATTTACGCTGTTGCGTGTTTGCGTGGCGGCTCGGAATACGGCGAAGATTGGCATCGTGCGGGAATGTTGGAAAAAAAGCAAAACGTCTTTGACGATTTCATAGCGGCTGGCGAGTATCTCATTGCGGAAAAATACACGGCTACTAAAAAGTTGTCCATAATGGGCGGCTCGAACGGCGGACTGTTGACGGCGACTTGTTTAACGCAACGTCCAGATTTATTTGGTGCGGTTGTGGTTGCTGTGCCTGTAATTGATATGTTGCGTTATCATTTGTTTACGGCTGGCAGACTGTGGACGGGCGAATATGGCAACGCCGAAAACGCCGAGGAATTTCCGTTTATGTATAAATATTCTCCGTTGCACAATGTTAAAATGAACACGGTATATCCGCCAACGCTGATAATGACCGCCGACACGGACGACAGAGTTGTTCCAGGGCAAGCACGCAAGTTTGCGGCGACTTTGCAAGCCGCGGACGGCGGGGAAAATCCGCTGTTGATACGCATTGAGAAATCGGCTGGTCATGGGCATGGAAAGCCAGTTAGCAAGTTTATTGATGAGCGTGCGGATTTGTATGCGTTTTTGTTGGGGAGTTTGGGGGAAGTTTAGAGGTTGAAAAGAAAGCTGTCGACTAGACGGCTGTAACGTAGTGCGGCTTTTGGGCGGTTATCGTTGCAAAAGATGTTGCTCTGTATAATCGTCCAAAAGGTCGCTTATTATTGTTTGGTATTTAATATTTTGTTTTTCTGCTAATAGCTTAAAATTTTCAATAGTTTGGTTTTTTAGATGTATTGTGATTGCTTTTTTCTTCCTGCTATCCCCAAATGCCTTTATCTCCTCGGGTGTCATGTTAAAACTAGGAACTACCACAGCCCTGTCAAAACTTTCTCTAACATCATCAGGAGCATCTGTTTCTTCAACGTACTTTATTTGTTTGTTCATAATATTTCCTCTCCTTTCGCCAATGCCCTGCACCAAAAATACGAATTACGCTATCTCTTATCACAAATCGGACGGTTAAAACCATCTCGCCAACCTTTCCAATGCAAAAATATCTCATTTCTTCCTGTGAGTGATGTTCGTCGGCAAGAATTATGCGTTTTGGGTCGTCAAAAGCAATTTGGGCAATCACGAATGAAATCCCGTGCTTTTCAATATTCAACTTGTTTTTATCTTCGTCCCACTCAAACATATTATTCATATTTGTATTATACACACATAATTTATGTTTGTAAAGTTTTTTGGCAAAAAACCACTTGCTTTTTGTACAGTAGCTATGTTATGATTTGAATGTCGCAACAAGGCACAACTGGCGGATATTATCCGCATATCAAAATTTTAGAAAGAGGATTTCTTATGGCAGGATCAATATTTGGCAAGCAATTTAGCATATCAACATGGGGCGAAAGCCACGGAAAGGCAATCGGAGCAGTAGTTGACGGTTGCCCAGCAGGAATTTTATTGGAAAACGAAGACATACAAAAATTGTTAGACCGCCGCAAGCCTGGCGTTTCGCCGTTCGCAACGCCCCGCAAAGAGGAAGATATAGTTGACATATTATCGGGAACATTCGAGGGAAAAACCACGGGAACGCCCATTTCAATGCTGATAAAAAACCGCGACCAGCGTTCGGAGGATTACGACAGAGAATCATACCGCCCAGGACACGCCGATTATACATACGATTTGAAATATGGTTTTCGGGATTATCGTGGTGCGGGGCGTTCTTCTGGGCGGGAAACGGCGGCGCGCGTGGCTGGCGGAGCAGTTGCGAAAAAATTTTTGGCAGTTTTGGGCGTTGATGTTCGTGCTTACACATATTCTATCGGCAATGTAGCGGTAACAAACCCCGATTTTTCAATAACAAACCACCTAAATATGCCCGACGAAACCGCCTACAATCAAGCCGCCCAACTTGCCGAGCAAGCCAAGCAAGCCGAGGATTCGCTAGGCGGGGAAATTATGTGCGAAATTTTCAACATACCAGCTGGCATCGGCGAACCTGTATTCAGCAAGCTAGAGGCAATCATCGCCCAAGCGGTTTTGTCGATAGGAGCAGTAAAAGGCATTGCGTTTGGTGCGGGTTTTGATGCGGCAAAAATGAACGGCAGCAAGCACAACGACATTATGTATATGCCCGCCTGCCGGACGGGCAGGGAAAACGGAGCAGTAAAAAAACGCAGCAACAACGCTGGCGGCGTATACGGCGGCATTTCGGACGGCTCGACTATTTTTTTTAAGGCGGCAGTAAAACCGACTTCGTCTATCGGGCAAACGCAAGATACAATAAATAATCGCCACGAAAACATCAAGCTAACAATTAGCGGTCGGCACGATCCGCTGATTGTGCCACGGGCAGTTGTTGTTGTTGAGGCAATGGCGGCGTTATCGATTGCCGATTTGATTTTGCAAGGGCTTTCGGCTAATGTGGAAACGGTTAAGCGGGCGTTTTTTAGGTAGATTTGGTTTAACCTAATAAGAATTGGCAGACAGGTAGGGGCTTAAACAATTTTTTGGGGGAACGGGCGACCGTCCTCGGTCGCCCGTCCGTCTAATCCCCAATGATTCAATAAAAGTGTACGCAGGTGGGACGAACGTCCCCTGCCAGTCCGGCAGGCGGGTCGGTCGCCCGTTTTTACCCACAACCGTCCGTCTGTTTGCCCGTTCCGATATTTCTACTTAAACATACGCAGGGGACGATCGCCGTTTGCCCATTCCGATTTAGCAACGTTAAACCCTAATCCCCAAAAAACCCCATATAAAAAACATTCTCGCCCGTCTCGGTCGTTATTATCATGCCAAAAGGCTCGTCTGTATCAGCGAAAAACAAATGTTCGCCGTCAAAATATAACTGCTGGACATCTAAATTTTCGTCCAAAGTTATAAGAAAATCAACGTTTAAGGTTGACAAATTTAACTGCTCGCCGTTTGCAATAGGTTGCAACCATGGGTGCTCGCGGCTACCGATAATGCCCCTAATATGGGCGTTTATTGCCCAGTCTACTCCAGAAAGGCTGGTTATGCGGGGCGTTATTTGCGGCTCGTGGGCGATGGGCGGTGCAAACAAGCCAACCGTAATTTCCGAATTTTCGGCTATTTCCCATTCGTCCATTTTTTCCAAAACGTTTAGCACAATTTGCGTATCGCTGTTTTGCACCGCCCTAAACGAAATAATCTCCAAGGTAAAACCCGCCAAAGACACAAAAATTATCGGCGTTGCCAGCAAAATTACCACCGTTTGCATAACTTTCGGCTTTTTTTGCGGGATATTCCCCAATAGCAACCGAGCCAGCATTTCCGCAAAAATTGCCAATCCAATAAGGGCAAAATAAAAGTTGCGTACCCAAACCCAGTTATCCTCCAAAATGAAATATATTGTCAACGTGCATATTGCAAGCACCGCCGCCGCCGCCGCCGATAAGGCTTTGTTGGTTGGTGTAAGCGGCGAATGCACCACAAAAAACGCCAAAATAACCGACAAAATCGCCAATATTATGGTTAAAATTGTGTGCTGGCTTAGCAACAAGCCGATGCCCCAGGTTGCAGTATTTATCACGGTTGGCGCTTGTTCTCGTATAAAAGCCCACGAAATTGTAGTTATCACGCTTATAAAACGCCCAAAAATGTTCAAGTTTAGCGTTGTGCGGCCTGTTAAATGTCCCACATCGCTGATGCTAACCCAAAAATAATACGCCGAAATAATCGCCAAATTGGCAAAAGGCCAAACGTAGAGCAACCTGCTTTTTATATCGTGGCGGCGCAACAGCAACGCACCCAAAGTTATCGTAAATGCGAACAAAATTCCCTGCTCGTAAAATGCCTGTGCCACCAACCCCGAAAACAACGCCACCGCAAGCCAAACGTTTTTGTGGGCATCTATCGAACTGTTGTATTTATCGTAAATGTAAAATTGCGTTCTGTGGGATTGGCTGGTTTTGTCTATGTAGTTGAACATTGCGTAAACGCCGAGCATCGCAAAAAAGCCAGCACTAACAATGCGCGTGGACGCATTTAGCCAATAAGCCGCCTCGGTTAAAGTTGGGAAAAACGCAAAAAAAATGGTTGCCGCACGTCCCCAAGCTATATCGCACCTAGTTAGCACGTTATCCAGCAACAGTATGAACAAAAACCGCATAATAGTTATAACAAGCAACGCAGGGGCTAAATTAGGCCACAGCGGAGCAATCAGCAATAAATCCAAAATACCCGCAAGCGGCCGAAAGCCGTACAGCCCGTAAAAACTTATTGCATGAGCAATGTTGTCGGTATAGGTTGACAAAAGTGCGTACGCAAACCAATCGTCCGATATTACAACGTAACCGAAACCAAACGGAAACACTTGCACCAGCATAACAAGCAATATTACCGCATAAAATATTTTGTTGTTCGTGAAAATTGTTTTTAATATATCTGTCATTTATGGCTGCTCCTGTACTAAATTTTGGTTAAATCAACTTAAAAACCGTTGACCCGCATTTTTGAATGAGTATATTATAGAATTGTACCATACATTCAACGAAAATGCAAAATTTTTTTGCAAAAAATAAACCGCATGATATTTGTACGATAAATATCATGCGGTAAAGCGTTAATATTGCCAAAATTCCTGCTCCGTCAGCAAAATTTCGCCGTTCGCCAAAATTGCAATCGACCGCACTTCCCCGAAAAAGCCGCCGAAACTGCCCCGTTCATACTCAACGCCAAGGGCAATGCGCGATATTATTGCGTTTTCGCAAAATTCAAAATTGGCAATATTGCCCGTGTTTACGCCTAAAATGCTGTTTGAAACCGTACTTTCTACTTCTGTTTCCAATTCTGTTTCCAATTCTACCAAAATTTCCTCGCCAAAAAAATCCAATACAAACGAGTTATTTTCAACGCTGTGAATAGACATATTTTCCAGCCGTTCGTGTGCCGCTGTGCCTAGCAAATACGCCAATGTGTAGCCGCCTGTTTCGTCAAGTTCGTTAAAGGACAAAATATACAAGTTGTCAAACGAAACGCCTGTTCCTCTGCCAGCTGGCAAAATTATTGCAAGTTGCCGAATATCCGCAAAATACCTTACTTGCGGATATGTTCGCCCTGTCCACAGCCAATCTTCAAAAAATAGCTGCTGCCCTTTGTAGTGTAAAATCACGCCGTCCACCGCCGAGCCGCCGTATAAGTAGATTTTTTCGTCGTTCACGGCGGCGAGCAACGCAAAATCCCAGGTTGTTTCGTCATGTTGGTTGAAAAATGGTGCGGATAGCGGATTTTGTAATATTGTTTCTCGGCTGATTTCCAGTTCTGCAAATAGTTGCGGTTGCTCTGCGATAAATCTTTCCAAAGCTGGTTTCACTAAAAAATCCGTTTCCGCCATTTCCGCCATTTCAGTAGGTGCGGAGATTTCAGAATTTTCTGAAATCTCCGTTATCTCCATTATATCCGTTATTTCCGCCGTTTCTGACATTTCCGCATAATTTCCGCAAGCCGCCAAAATCAGCCCCAAAATGAATATTTTCGCACTTTTACGCATAATTATACACTTTCCTATACCACCAAACAAAGAATACAGTGGTAAAAATCGCCAAAACTTCCGCTGCTGGCATTGCAAACCACACGCCGTCCACGCCGAAAACTAGCGGCAGCACCGCCAACGACAACATCACAAAACCGAACGTCCGCAACGCCGCCAGCAGCCCCGATATTTTGCCGTTGTTCAAAGCCGTAAATAACGCCGAACCAAAGGCATTTATCGCCGCAAAAATGTATCCCAAGCTGATTATGCGCAATCCGCTGTGTGCCATTTCCACAATCGGCAACGTGAACCAAACGCCGTCAAAATACACTTGCGGCTCGGTTATGTAAATGCTGATAAATAGGTCGGTGAACGCAAAACTGCCGCCAATCGCCGCAACCGCCATTACCGAAACCGTCGCAAGGCTGATTTTGAACAGCTTTTTCAGCCGCTCGGAATCGCCCTTGCCGTAGTTGTAGCTGATAATCGGGCCAATCCCCCAAATATAGCCAAAAAATATGCTTGTGATTATGCCCATTCCTGCGAACATTATTCCGCCAGCCGCAACCGCCATCGGGCCCTCTAGTTCCATTAAAATATTATTCATAAACGCACCCGTTATCGAGCCAGCCATCATGGCAATCATCTCGGAAAGCCCATTTACAGCGGAAGTCGCCAACGCCGTTATGCGGAATTTTGGCATTACAAAATAAATCATTCCGCCCACCCGCTTGCGGTTGTAAATGAAGTAAAAAAGCCCAAAAATCGCAGGAACGGTGTAGCCGATGCTGGTCGCCAACGCCGCGCCGTGCAATCCCAACGCAAAATAGTAGATAAGCAGCCAGTTTAACGCCATATTCAGCGAGCCGCCGATTATCGTTGCAATCATGCCCAAATGCGCCTTGCCCTCGGTTATCAAAAATTGCTGAAATATCACGCCCAGCGTGATTGACGGCAAAAACCAAGTTAGCGGCGTAAGATACTCCAACGCAATATCAAAAACCTCTGGACTTACGCCCAAAATGCCCAAAACGACCTCGGGCAAAAGTAGCCCAAACAGCGACAAAACCGCCGTTACCGCAAACGACACGACAACTATCATCGAAAAATTCTGCCGCGCGCGAACCAACTTGCCCTCGCCCAATTCTTTCGCAACCAGAGCGTTTCCGCCTATCCCAAACATAAAACCAAGTGCCAGCACGAACATCAAAAACGGCCAAACTAGGCTAGTTGCCGACAATGCGTACTCGTCAATTATGCGTGAAACAAACACGCCGTCTATGATGCCGAAAGTGCTTTGCAGCAAGGTTGACACGATTGTCGGCAGTGCAAATTTTAGCAGAAAGCCCAGATTTACGGGCTTGTTGAGGGTTGCATCCTCGGTGGTGCTTGTTTCAAGTGTTTCAATTTTTTCAGTGTTCATAAAAAATTCTCCTTTAGTCATTATAAATTCACGCAAAAAGTGCGGGTCAAGGGGCGCGCTCCTTGCGGGGTGTGGGGCGGAGCCCCACGGTTTTAATCCTTGTAGAAACAACGTTTGCAGATGTCTAAATATTCACGCAACTCTTTAAGAAAAGTTTCGTAGTTTTCGTTGCTCCAATCGTCAATCCTTGAATCTATGTCGTCAAAAAATGCGTCTACCGCCCAGTATATTAGGTTGAAAGTTTTTTGCGGGTCGATGTCGGCGCGAAAAAGGGACGTATCGCAAGCGGCGTATAATTCTGCCAGCACGGCGGTTTGTTGCGTTGCCAAATTTTGGGCGATTTCTGCGGCGGGAATGTCGTCTTTGTGAATGTTCGCCGACTTGATAAAATCGTAAATGTAGGGATAACGGTAGCAAATATCCCGTTTCAGCAGGGACATCTGCCAAAAACCCTCTAAAATATCACGGTGTGCGAGGTTCAGCATTTCAAAGTAATCGGAACGCATGAGGTTGGTCGTGTAGTTCAGCAGAAACTCGTAAAGCCCTTGTTTTGTGCCAAAGTAGAAGAACAGCAAGCCTTTGGAGATTCCCGCATCTCGCACTATTGTGTCCGTGGACGCTTTTTTGTAGCCGTAGCGAAACTCTTTCATTGCGGCGTTTAGGATTTTATCCCGTTTGGGTTCTTCTGGGATTTGTAGGAATTTTAGGGCGGTTGGTGGAGTTTGCATGGGGTTTCCCTCCTTTCTGACTGGTTTGGTCAATGGAATAATTATATTATATATCGGCTGACTAAAATAGTCAATAGGTTTTCAAAAAAATTTTTTTTGGGGGGAATTACAGCATTTGCTTGGAGATTAGAAATTTTCGGTTGACAAAATAACAGCCGAAAATTTTGCTTTGGCTGTTATTTTTTGTTATAATCCCAACCGTTTTCTGTCCAAATAAACCTGTCTTTGTCTGCTAATTGACCTATATATTCTCCTGGTTCTTTTGGATATAACTCACTTGTCTTGGCAGATTGTTGTTGTTGCAGGTATAACAAAATGGCAGGCACATTTGAAGCAATTTTCCAAACAATACGCAAATCAAGATTATCATAACCATGTGCGGCTATGTTTCTTAATTGAATTACAGATTTCCACGGAATATTAGGTGCTTGAAGTCTATCTTCTTCTGATATTTTCTTCATCTTTTCCCCCAAATTGAGCAGAGAATAAATTATGGATTTGTGTAATACACGACGTGCCACAAAAGTATCGTAATCAATCACTTCCTCCAAAACCTCAACAATATCTTCACAATCACGAATCATATGTTCTATGTAACCCCAACCATCAACTTTCATAAAACCACCTTAAATCTTTGCGAATGTTGTTCAAAATAGGGTCTGTAAGGCTGCCTTGTTCCAAAGTGTACAAAGTTATAATGTCAACTTTTTTCTGTATAGTATTTTCAAGCTGTTCATACAAATCCAAAACATCTAAGCAATGTTCAAAACTTATGTCTACTACTAAATCTACGTCTGATTTTTCGGTATAGTCATCTCTAGCGTAGCTACCAAACAAAGCCGCTTTACTTACTGCATATTGTTTTAATATCGGGGTTATTGTTTCTGTAATATTTGGTGCTTTCATAGTCCATTCTCCTGTTCTTTTCCTCATTGTTGAGTTGTTGAGTTGTTGAGGTTAGTTGATATTGTTAGCATACCACGGAATAATTATATTATATACTGGCTGACTAAAATAGTCAATAGATTTTCAAAAATTTTTTTTTGACTTCTACAAAAATATATGCTACAATATTTTTGTAATTTAATAATTTGCCTTTGTAGCTCAGTTGGTAGAGCAAATGACTCTTAATCATTGGGTCTGGGGTTCGAGTCCCCACAGGGGTAGCGTAACGGGCTATTGCGAAAAATGCGGATAATTTGCCCATTTTTGCAACAGCCCATTTTTTTCAAAAATTTTGCAAAACCCCTAATATTATCAAAAATTTAACCGAAATATATAATAGAGATTTTTGCAAGTTTATTTTAATAATTTTGACGATTTTGACAAATAATAAAAAACAACCAAAATCAGGGAGAATCTTATGAACGGATTTGTATTTGTGCCAAGTGCCCAAAATAGCGGCACTATTTCCATATTTAACCGAAACCGCCGAGAAACCGCCAATTTTGCGGACGGCGATACTCTTACTGCCCTTTTTATTGCCCGTGAAAACGGCAAGGCAACGTTGCGAACCGCCGATGACTTCACTTTTAACGTGCCAGCGGATTCTATTAAGGGCGAAATTGGCGACACGCTACATTTTAAGGTGGTTATACAAGATAAAAGTGGGCTTGCGTTGCGGCAAATGTTCGTTTCTGTGCTGGACGCTAAGCAACAGCGGGGCAACGCCAGCATTGACGATGTTAGGCACGTGGCAAAATCGCTGGAACAGCTGAACGAAGAGGAAGCGTATCGCAGCGAAAGTAACCGAGAAGAACAGGCGAAAGTGGCTCAACTGGTGGCACAGGTGCGCCGCAGTCAGCAAAACATAAGCAATTCGGGACAAGCCGCCGTTGCCGCCATCGCCGCCAGTGGGCTGGATTTGCACAAAATCAGCTTTTTCACCCTTAGCAACGTTATCCAAGAAATAGAAACCGACTTTAATATCGATATTCCTAGCAAAACGCCCGAAATTCCGCCAGAAACCGCCGAAAATGCGAACGTGCAAAACGCTAACAATAATCACAATAATAACATAGAACCAAAAAATCCCGTAAACACGCCAACCCCGCAAGAATTGCAAAATTTGCGAGATATGCCAATAGAAAATTTGCCAGATGCCGCCGTTGCCTATCTTTTGCGGTCTGGCAAGGAGATAACGCCCGAACGCATTTACACAGCCCGTTACAGCACCACCAACGAAACGCCGCTAGAATTGGTTGGTTGGGATTCTTTGGATAAGCAGATTGCACGGCGCTTTGAACGTGAGGGAATCGAAAATACCGCCAAGAACCTTGAAACGGCACGTTTTTTGGTTGCCTATAATATCCCGATAGACCGCCGTAACATGGAATACGCCGCAATGTTGCGTAATTTGGATTTAGTGCCAACCGCAATAGAAACCGCCCAAAAATTGCCGAAAATTACCGCAACGGACGTTCAAACCGTTTTAGAGGCCAACAAGCCGCTGGATTTACAAAACTTGATAAATGCGGCGGAATTGGCGGAA
Organism: Defluviitaleaceae bacterium; assembly: GCA_009782245.1. Classification (GTDB taxonomy): domain Bacteria; phylum Bacillota; class Clostridia; order Lachnospirales; family WQUN01; genus WRKG01. Next base: position 10,152 of record WRKK01000330.1, read on the forward strand.
CTAGCAGAATTAGCGGAACTACCAAGTTCGTCCGCCAAAAAGCCCGCCGAACAGGAAGAATACGCCAAAATCGTAACCGTCTCGGAGCGGCAGCTGGTAACGGCACAGCGGCAGTTGGCGGAAATTCAATGGCAGATGACCGTGCAAGCCGCTATCCGCCTTGCTCACAAGGGAATACAAATAGACACCGCTCCGTTGCAAGAGCTGGTTGAACATTTGCGTACCCTCGAGCAAGAGGGACACGCAAAGGCGTTGCGGGTTGTTGGCGCGGACACTCGGCACACACCGCAAATTTCGCAGGTTTTCCGTGCAATCCAAGATATAAAGCCCGTTGTATCGCACATAAACGCCAATATTTCGGGGCAAATTTTAACGCAAAAAGTGGACTTTACGCTGACGGGCGTACATAAAGCCGTACTCGCCTACAATGCAAGTGCCACCACGCCAAGCTCCCGTTATGGCGATTCGGTGGAACGGGTCGCAGACCAATTTCAGCCGCTGCTTAGCAAGCTAGGAATAGAGCCAACCGCCGAAAACATTCGCGCGGCAACTATTCTCACACGCAATAATTTGGACATCGAAACAACCAATCTGGAGACAATCAAGGTTATTGATGCCAAAATGAACGCCGTTGTAGAGCGGTTGCACCCAACAATCGCCGCACAAATGATAAAAGAGGGATTAGTGCCGATGGATATGCAAATGGACGACATTTTGGCGTATATCCGCAAATTTGAGGAATACCACGGTTACAGCGGTAGCGACAAAATTGCCCAATACATTTTGGAAATGGACAGAGAAAAAAGCCTTACGCCACAGGAGCGTTCGGGCATGATTGCGGTTTATCGTATGCTGAATATTATCCAAAAAAACGGCTCGGCGGCGTTGGGCTTTGCCCTAAAACAGGACACTCCGCTGACGTTGAGCAGCCTAATGGAGGCGGCAAAATATTACGATGCCCAGAAAAACAAGGGCATAATGGACATTACCGTTGACGACTTTTTTAACCCGTTGCGGGTTGACAAATTTAGCGGTTTGGACAAGATTGGAGAATTTGGGCAGATTGGACAGCTGGAAAAGTTGACCGAATCGGTCAATCCGCCCGAAACTATCCGTGAAACGTTGCCGCAACCGCCGCTTTCGTACACGGAACTTTTGGCGGACGCAACTACCGATAAAGCACCGCCAAAAGTTTTGCAAGATTGGCTAAACAACGAGGTTGAAACCGCTTTAGAGGACATTTTGCAACAAATAAAAACCGCTCCATTCAAGCCAAATTTGGAACAAGCCGCCCAAGCAATGCGGCAATTTACGGACGTTCCCGCAACGTTGATTACAATGATGCAAAGTAGCGGCATTTTGCCAACTTCGGACAACCTAAAAGCAATGCGGAAAATCCGCGAAAATTTGTTCATCGAATCGTTGCAAGATGCGGCGGCGGAAATACGGGCGAGCAACCCCGAATTGTCGGCGTTTTTGGACAATAATTTTTCGGCGGACAACATTAATTTTAGCGAACTGTTAAACTCGAGCGGCGTATCCCAGCAAAATGGGCAAAAAGAGGTGTTGCAAAAATTGTGGAACATTTTAGGCGAAGCAACGCCAACCACCGCCGCCCGAGATGCCCAAAAAATGCTTGCGATTCAATATGCAATGTCGGAGGACAACGTTGTGGAAGTGCCCGTACAGCTGAATGGGCGGTTTTCCGATTTGAAAATGTACACGCTAAACGAATCCGCCGTATTGGACGGCACGGCGAAAACGCTGCTATCGCTGAACACACTAGAACTGGGCAATGTGCAAAGTTTCTTTGAAGTGGCAGACGGTAAGCTGAATATCGAGTTTTCGGTGGAAAGCCCCGCCGCTCGCCTGCGGCTGGAATCCAATATAAATTTGCTGGCGGCATCGCTAAATGTGGCGGGTTACAGCATTGGGCAAATTTCGTTTAACTACACAGAACCCGCTAATAATCCCGCTAATCCGACAATTTCCGCCGTACCGCAAGGCAAAAACACGCTTGTAGAGCCTGACGAAGACAATTATTTTGTGGCGGCATCTTCCGATTATGAATTTGAGGTGTGAAAAATGGGCGAAAACTCAACAACTTCGCAAAATTCGCCGCAAGCAGAGGATTTTAATGCGATAGTTTTAGCAATCGTGAAATTTATAGAGAAATCGGACGAAAACACGAGCAAAACGAAGAAACTAGCCAATAACGGCAAAAATATAGGTCTATCAAGACTAAAAATCCCCCAATAAAAAGGAGAAAATCAAATGAGAATAGCGAATAATATTCCGGCATTGCTTACGCACATCAGCTTACGCCAAAACGACAGGCACATGACGGCATCAATGAATAGGCTTGCAACAGGGCTAAGAATCAACAGTGCGCGGGACGATGCCGCAGGAATGTCCATAGCTAACAAGCTAAGTTTCCAACTTGTCGGCTTAGAGCGGTCTAGCGACAACTCGAGCCACGGCGTTTCGCTGGTGCAGACGGCGGAGGGCGCGTTAAACGAAGTGCACGCAATGTTGCAGCGTATGCGCGAGTTGGCAGTGCAAGCCGCCAACGACACGAATGTCGCCGAGGACAGAATGGCGATTCAAAACGAAATAAACGCACTAACAGACGAAATTACCGCTCTTGCACGGCGTTCCGAGTTTAACACGATTGGCTTGCTGAACGGCGAGGCATCGCGCGTTACGACAAATTGGGTAACTAACGCTGCGGGCAATATGGAATTAACACGTGTTATAGCAAACGCAATGTTTGTAACAGAAGGCACACCCGCTGGCACTTTGCGTTACACAATAACCAGCCTGGGCGAGCCAGCCAGAATGACGGGTGCCGCCGCAATAAACTGGAACGCAACCGCACCAACAAGCGGCAGAATCAGCGTAAACGGCATTGATATTGATGTGGTTGAGGGTTCAACGGCAAGCCGTGTTTGGGAGCAAATTGTACAAGCCTCGGAATATGCTGGCGTTGTGCCGACCATGCCTGTTGGCACTAATCCGCTGGAAATTTCCAGTATGCGGTTCGGCAGCCACGAAGAGGTGCGTTTAACGGGCAACGCTAGTATTTGGGCGATGTTTGGCTTGTCGTCTGGTGCTACTAGTGGGCAAGATGTGCAGATAGAGGTGCAGGGCTTGTATGATGTCGGCGGAAATCCTGTTCACGATTTTAATAATTCGTTGGCGGTTTCCTTTGAGGGCAACCGAGCCACGTTGACCAGCTTGCAAGGGCATAGCATACAATTAAGCATATTTGTACCCGATGGGCACATGGGAATAGCCGTTCCGCTGACCGCCCCGCTAGAAATGGAGTTGCGGATAGAGGAATTTGGCGGCTTGCGTGTGCAGATTGGCCCAAATTTTAATATGTTTATGGATATACAAATTCCGCGGGTAAGTGCGGAAACGCTGGGATTAACGGAATATCGGGCAGGACAGCAAACCAGATTGTTGCAATTTACCACATTAGAGGGTGCAACAAGGGCAATCGACCAAACAAGCAACGCAATCGCCATGATTTCCAATATACGCTCCCGTTTGGGAGCCTACCAAAACCGCCTAGAGCACACAATCAACAACCTAGACAACGCCGCCAACAACACAGAATCCGCTCGCAGCCGTGTACAAGATACCGATATGGCAAGAGAAATGACATTAATGACACAGCGGCAAGTGCTGTATCAAGCGGGTTTGTCGATATTGGGGCAGGCTAACCAGCGGCCGCAGATGATTTTGCAGTTGTTGCAGTAGTTTGGGTTTTGGTTTTTGTTATAGTAATAACCTGGCAAAATGCAAAAAGCCCCTCCCGCCAATTATGGTGGGAGGGGCTTTTTATTTGTATAGCTGGCTATGCGTGCCGATTTCTACAAAAATAATATTTTCCCCAATTTGCTCGTAGTGCAACCGCAAGTCTCCACCAGCACTAATCGAGTCGCAACCTTTTCTGTTGCCTGTTAATGAATGGCGGCGTAAACTGGGTGTTGAGTTTCCTGTTTGTAAATCTTTCTTAAATTGTTTTATGGCGGCTCTTGCTAAATCTTGCTTTTTTGGGGGCAAATTTACAAGTTGTTTGTCAAATTTTTTGGTATACGCTATTTTCATCGGCTTTCCTCAATCACTTTGTCGAGATGTGCAAGTGCATCGTCCCATTCCATAAAAATTAACTCGCCATTTTCGTAATCTTCATATGCTTGTTTAATCGATTCCATTAACTGCGGCGTTGGCGTAAGTTCTTCACGGGCGGCAAAATCTCGTTTGCGTAACGTTTGCCTTATCAGCTTGCCTAAAAATTCCGTTGTTGTAAACCCTAGTTCTTCTGCAAATTGTTGTAATTCGCTGGTTGTTTCTTGTTCTAATTCAATGCTTAATGTTGTCATAAAAA
>WRKK01000331.1 GCA_009782245.1 Defluviitaleaceae bacterium
CCCGCCAAGGGCGCTGCCCCTGGACCCCGCAAGGAGCGCGCCCCTTGACCCGCTAAATTTCTTAATGGTTTTTAGTAGCAAGTTAATGATAATGCCTTGCGGTTTTGTGAAAATATCTGCTTTGTGAAAATATCAGCCCCTACGAAAATAAAAAATATGCACAATTTTCGTTAAAAACCCCTTAAAAATTTTAGCGGGTCAAGGGGCGCGCTCCTTGCGGGGTGTGGGGCAGAGCCCCACGGTTTTAATGTTTTGGTATATATGTCAATCAAATTCCACAGCTGTAATAAATCCCTCGCCTGCAAAAAATTTTGACCGTACAGCAACGCCGCGCCCAACGCCGACGGAAAAATGTCCTATGAGAGTTTCGTATTCCGTTACTGTTGCGTAGGATTCTACTACAATGTAGACTAGTTCTAGGCCGTCAACTGTTGCCAGTTGGAATGTGCCTGTTTGCTCGTTGAATGCGGAAATTTCAAATGGTAGTGCGTAAACGTCCACGATACGCCCAATTTCTTGCCCCATGGCGGCTTCGGTTAGTGTGTCGCCTATTTGAATGTTTTGGTAAAAGCCGTCTGTGGCTAAAAGCCGTCTGCCGTCGTCCCGTTCGCGGTTGCCCAACTCGATTGTGTAACGAATGCGAAAATCGCCCGTTTGTGCCTGTACTTGCCGTGGTACAGCAAGCTGCGTTGCACCAAAAATCAGTAAAACTAGCAATGCCAGCCAAATTATGTCCATTAAATGCACCCCAAAAATTTTGCCATTTGCGAAAATTTTCATAAAATAAAACGCCTCCCTATAACATCTTTGTACACGTTTTCAATGTTTCGTGCCATTATATCGTCCCGAAACCGCTCTTTGTACTCTATTTGCGAGTTGTGAACCAAACTTTGCATTAAACTGTTGTCGTTTTTCAGCAAAATTACCATATCCGCCAACATTCTTGCATCTTTTTGCGGGAAGATTAGCCCCGTTTTTTTGTGCGTTATAACAAACGGGTTTCCGCCAAAATCGCTTACTACCGCTGGTACGCCCAAACTCATGCCCTCCAGCAAAGACAGCGAAGTCGCCTCTGTGCCGTACGATGAGTTTATTTGTACGTTTGTTATGTTCAGCAGTTTGTCCACATCTTCCACAAACCCTAGCAGTTGCACATTTTTTATACGCTCGTCTTTTATGCGTTTTGCTAGGCTTTCCTGCATTGGGCCTGTGCCAGCGATTAGCACAAAAATGGTTGGGTCGCGAATAGCCCATATTTTAGCGGCATCTAGCGTGTAGTTGTGGCCTTTTACGTCTTCCAGCCGTGCTATTTGCGAAACTATAAACGGGTTATCATGCGGAATATCGTACTTTTGCAGAATTTTCGCACGTTCCTCCAGCGGATATATTTTTGTTGCCGCAACGCCGTTGTAAATTATCTTTATTTTACTTTCCCGAACGCCCGTTTTTAGCAAAATATCCTTGGCGGCTGGCGAAACCGCTATTATGCCGTCGCTAAAAAAATTGTTAGCCAAGCCAATCAGCTGTTTTAGCGGAAACTTCGTACTTCTAGCAGATGGCTCAAAAACGCTGTGCCGAGTGTAAACCACATGGCAACCGCCCAGCCGCCCCGCAATCCGCCCCGCAAAAGAGGCGTGAGTATGCACAATATCGGGCTGAATGTCTCGTATAAGTTTTATGATTTCTATAACGCCTTTGGCGGACATGGATTTTTCGTTGATATACGGCAGTTCGTGGTAGTTGACATCTTTTAACAGCGGAACTAACGCACTACCAACGGGCAACGCAAGTTCTAACTTAAAATTTTCCCAATTACACGCCTCAAATAAAGTTAGCAAGTGCCGCCCAGCGCCGCCAATATTGGTGTCGGATATAATATGTAGTATTTTCATGGCTGTGTACCTTCGTTGTCAACCTTAACTAATGCCGTGCCAATCCCCAAAAACAGGAAAAACGCCAACATTACCCGATAGTTATAAAAAACGTGGTCAAACATTCCTTGAAACAAAAACCCGACAACACCAGCGGTTATTGCGGCAGATAGCAACTTTCGGCGGGAATCTTGCGTGTTGCGCATAAACGAAAATTGTGTGCGGAAAAAGCAAGCCAAAACCGCCAAAAATGCCAATAATCCGATTATTCCCGTCTCCAAAAAAACTTGCAAAAACAAATTATGTGCGTGTGGCGCAGGAACAGCCGCAAACGAGTAAAACGGATACGCCATATTGTACGCCTCGATGCCTTGCCCTAATCCCGCCATCCAAAAATCCTGCAAAATGCGAATAGATGCTTGCCAAATGGATATTCTGAACGCCGTGGAAGTATCCGCAAAGTTAAGAATACTGACCAGCCGTGCAATAATGTGGTCTGGCAGTAAAATCGGTGCAACGGCTAAACCCAAGCCGTACAGCACAATAAGCCGCTTTTCCACCAAAAGCATAAAAAACAGCACCGCACCCGCCAACGCCAAATAGCACCCGCGCGAGTACGTTAAAGCCAACGCCACCACCAAAACGCCCGTAACGCCCGTTGCGTACACTTTGTACAGCGGATTTTTTACATACAAGATAAGCCCCGCCGCAAGCGGAATAGCCAGCAACAGGTACGCCCCGTAAACATTGGGGTTGCCAAAAGTGGAATAAACCCGCAACGAAAGTGCGGCGAACAAATCTCGGTCAACCCAAGTCATATTAACGTAGCCGATAATAATTTGATAAAACGCGATAAAAGCGGTAACAGCGGCAACCGAGATAAAAACTGCCATAACAACGTCCAAGCATTTGCGCGTGTTAAAACACGTGTAAACTAGCACATAAGAAAGCATTATAGCGGTTGTCAAAAAAGCAATAGGAATACTAGATGCTGGAGCAAGCGAACCATACGCCATAGCAAAAGTAACCAATATATAGAAAAACAGGGCGGTTGCGGTTATATCCAGCTTAAATTTATAAACAAACAACGCCGCACCAAAAACCAGAACAATCATTCCCGCAAGCAACATTGTAGGAAAAAACGGGGCAACAGCAACAATCGCCAACAGCCCCCAAACAGGAAAGGCGGCAACAAGCCATTTTAGCGGGTTGCCAACTAGCGGCGTGTTCATTGCGGCGGTAAAAAACGTGATTAAACGGCTGCCCTGCAATAATCGGGGCAAACTGGCGGGATAATCAGTATTATGCGAAATTTTGGGAAAGCGATTAAGCAGATATTCAACAAAGCCCACAAAGCGGCTATTTTCAAGACGTTTCTCGTCAAAATCGTCAACAAAAAGGCGGACAATAAAACTGCCCTGAAAAAATCGGATAACAGCGTTAAAAAACGCCAAAATCCCCCGAAAAAACAGGCTACCGTCCAATAATAGTTCTATTTTTTGCATAATATGCGTAATAATTGAAATATTTTGCGTTTTTTGCATATTCTTTACCACCTAACTTGCTATAATAGTAAAATCGCCTTTTATCATCAAGTAAGCATCTGTGTGAAAGCGTAGCCCACGCCCGTCATCTAGCGGCACAATGAGCAAATTATTTAGCGGCACAGCTTGCCCGTTCATTATATCCCAGCCAGCGGTAACGTTTGCAAGCCCGTTTGGGCCAGCAACAACAGATGCCTCGCCCGCCCGCAGGATAATTTCGGTACTTGCGCCGCCCAGCAAAATGCTGCCAGCGTTGGCACGTATAACTTCAAACAATTCTCTATTAACCGCCGCAGGTGCAGGAGCGGGCGGTTCTGGCGGCTGGGCGGGTGTTTCTAGTTGCAATATAAGAGCCTCTAGTTCAGCAATACGCCTGTCAACGTAACTGCGCGAAACCAGCGGATCGTCTGCTGTGCCAGGCTGTGCATTAGCGATTACTCCCGCACTATGCACGCCAACCAAATACATTATAACCATCGTTGTTGCTAAAATTAATATTTTTATGGATTTCAGTTTTTTCATTTGAATCGTTCCTTTCTTGTTTCGCTGTTTTTGTGCTAAAACCTTAAAACCGTGGGCGCTGCCCACACCCGCAAGGGGATTCTCCCCTTGACCCCTTAAAAATTTTTAAGGGTGCAGATTTGTGTTACTATTTCTCTGCTGTTCTAAAAATTTTAACATAGTTTTGGTAAAAATGCAATTTATATTGCGATTTTTTTGCGATTTTGTGAAGTTTTGCCAGAATTAAGTTACACTAAATTTGCGGTTTTAACGCACCAAACTTCACCAACCCAACAAACTCCTCACAATCCGCAATATACTCACCAATGCCCTCCACCAAACTTTCGCTATGCTCCGCCGAATATCGCAACCACAACGCCTCCAAGCCCAACTGCGTATACTCCATTAACTTCGCCAAATTCACATTCTGCCTAAATAGCGTAATATCAACCTCGCTGAAAAAATTCCGCAACGCCGCACCCAAATGACTACCCAGCAAATGCCGCTCTATTTCCGCCCTCGTTAGCCCATATGTGTCCGATTTCTCGTACAAAATTTTATTGATAATCGGCAAAAAACTCGGATTCCTCACGCAAAAGTCCATTTTTACTCGCAAATTTGCCAGCACTCTATCAAAAAAATCCGTAATACCAATATCCAAATGCTCCGCCATAAACGCAATATATTCGTCCAAAACGTACCATTGGCAAGCCGCATACAACTCTCTCTTATTCCCAAAATAATGGAACAACAGCCCTTTCGACACGCCAGCCCTTTTCGCAATCTCATTCGTGGAAGCAACCTCAAATCCGCCCTCACTAAAGACCTCTATCGCCGTATGCAAAATCCTAACCTTTTTCTCTACCATAACCAATCCTCTAAAACCTAAAACCGTGGGGCTCCGCCCCACACCCCGCAAGGGACTTCGCCCCTTGACCCCGTAACATTTTTTTCGGAAAACTTTATAAAAATGAGCGGGTCAAGGGGCGCGCTCCTTGCGGGTCCAGGGCAGCGCCCTGGCGGGGTGTGGGGCAGAGCCCCACGGTTTTGTCTTTACTCTGCTGTGAATATTGCTAGAACTGTGATGCTTTCGTCTGTGTTTGGCGGTGGCGTTATTGTTAGGTTGTTTTCGTTGAATGTTCCGCTTATGCCGCCTGTGATTTCAAAATGTGAAAAAATGTAGCCTGTAAGCGGCATGGCTGTTATTGTGATTGGCAAACCTCGGATATAATTTCCTCGGAAATCGCCTATCTCAAAGCCGTAATCCGCTATGTTGCCACGGTCAAATAAATCGGCTCGTATCTGCGCGCCAGAAATGTCAAACCAACCTTGTGTGCTGTCCGTTTGCCAACGTACCTCTGTGAAACCGCTTGTGTCCAAGCCTAGTGCCAAATTTGCCCTGTCCGTTCGGTTGAAATAGTTGCGTAAATGGTCAAGTGAATAATCCGCGCGCCGCTCCAAAAAACTACGCACTCGCATAATCCCCTCGCCATACCACGGCTCGGCGGAATTAAGCCAACGCTCCGTGCCCTCGCCGTGCCGACTGTCAAGCCGCCAACGGTAAAAATCCGAGGCAATCGTCGGCTGCCGATACGCCGCAAGCCTATCTATTACTGCGTTTGTGCGTATTGGGTTAAATACCGTGCCAAGATATGTAGAATACCGTGCCGCCACTAACGCCCTAAATTCAGCGTTTTGGAATAAATTATACCAAATGTCAACCGCCCATTGCGATTGCATTCCTGCCCACGATGGCTCGGCAACCCAGCCTGTGCCGCGCGTCGTAAAATGACGCATTCTGTCAAAATGCGGCTCGTTCATTCCCTCGTCAAAATCGTGCAGGAAAAACCGCCAACGGCCGTCCGCCCCTGGAATCCCCTCATAATACGTCTCCGTCCGCCACATGATAAAATTGTTCCCAGGCCAATCCCAGTTGTCAAAATGGTAGTAGACGAGAAAATAGTCAATGAAATTGTCAATGCAAATGAGCGTTTGCAGATGTGCGAAATTCGCCGCAAGCGACATATCTGTGCCGTTTATCGTGTCAATGACCTCCATCCACGAGGCGTATGCGTCGCGCTCGAACGCCGAACGCCCCTCGTCATAGTCAACGTGTAGCAATGGGTGTCCGCTGGGCAGCCGTCCGTCCGAGCCAGCCCACGGATAGAGCGGATCGTCAGGCGTTAGCAGCTGATTATTTGTCGTGCCGCCAGGTGCGACTTCCAGCACAACGATAGAATTGGGGTTGACACCAGGATAACGTGCCGCCAACTGCACATCGCTGCGATGTTCGCGCAAGCAGTACATTCCCCAAAATTCGCCGTTCACAAACACCGCACCATAGGACGCATTTTGAATATCGGGGCGTAGCGGTTCGCTTATCATCATTGTCAAGGTGTCGCGCATTGTCGTTCTGTCCCAATCCGAGATTCGCATGGAAAGGTGCTTAAAATCGGCAACTTCGCCCAGCGGCGAGTAAAAACTCTGACGGCTGTCTGGGATAAGCGCCGCCATATCGTAGACAACGCCGTCGCCACGGTTAAAATTGAGACGCAGAGATTTTTTGGGGTGTCGCCGCGACCAGTTGCCAGAGACCCTGCCCTCGGCAAATTGCGAGAACATCAGCGTTCCGTCTGGGTAAAAAATCTCGGCGTAAACCATGGGCCGCAAATCTCTGTCCGACCAGTTGTGGTACATTCCCACGACTGGGTCGGCGAAATATTCGGGCTCCATGGAGATTGAGATGATGCGAGTGTTGAAATTGCCCCTGCCGTTATTTTCCACGAAAAACGACTGCGTGGCGGTCGCCGAGCCGTCGCCGTTTGCGTTAAAAGCCCGCGCGCGGACGACCAAGCCGTTGTAGTACAGCCGTGGTGTGCGTGGAAAGCTGTCGTGCCACCACCAACTGCGGTAATAGTGGCAACCGCTGGCATTAAAGAGGTTGTTGCCGCAAACGATGCCCATGGAGAGCGGGCTGTTTTCCTCGGTGGGTGCTGGCGAATGGACACGTATCGCACCGTTGAAAATGGGCGAGTCTGCCGTGGGTTCGCTGCCGTCTAGGGTGTAGCGGATAATTGCACCTGGTTCTGCCGCTAGTGTCAAGTCAAATTCTTGGGTAAAAAAGCCGCTTGGGTGCGAGAAAGTGGGTGCGGCGAAAGCGAAGTCGGCAGGTGCGGCGGATTGGGTGGTGGGTGCGGCTGGTTGTGATGTTTCGGTTGTTGCGGTTGTTTCGGTTGCTGTTGCGGTGGGCGGCGTGTAATCCGCCGTTCCGTTGTTGCCGTTCTGCCAGACTGCGAAAACAAGCACAGGGACAAGCACGGCGGCGATTATTCCGCCTAGTATGATTATTTTTTTCATTGGGTACCTCCGTTTTTTTTGGTTTTCTTTATTATAGCATGGGTTGGGGTGGGGTGCAAGTTTTTTGGGAAAGTTTTTGGGTGATTGATTGACCAGAGTTGCAAGTTGTAGTATAATGGGAATAGTAGAAATCTGCGTTTGATAGAGAGGAAAAAAGAGAGTAAAAACCATGAATCAACTAGAAACAACAATCGGAAATCTTGCAAAAAAATTTGCATTAAAATTAGAGCAAAAAGTCGCCGACCGAACAACCGAAATGCAACAAGACAACACCGCACATTACCTTATTTACAGGGTTTTGGGCATAAATGAACATGAAGGCTCTCTAATAGACCTTTACCAAAACAAAGGGCGATTTTTGTATAAATATGCAGGAGATTTTTTAGAAAAAGCCGCCTTTGCTTGTTTTAAGCATAAATTTCCGCAAGCCGAAAAAATAACAATCCCTAACAATCAAAGCCCGCGCCCAAAAACCTTTGAAATTGACTGCTTAATCGGCAACAGAGCCTACGAAATAAAATGGCGAGATGCCACAACCGATGGCGACCACATCACAAAGGAGCATACAAGGGTCAAAGCCATTCAAAGCCAGGGCTACACGCCGATAAGAGTCATGTTTTATTATCCGAACCGCACACAAGCAATCCGCATACAAAAAACGCTCGAAACCCTTTATACAGGCGTTGCTGGCGAATATTATTACGGCGATTCCGCTTGGCAGCACATCTTGGATGCAACGGGCGTGGATTTGCACCAAATATTGAAAAATATAGCTAACTAGGAGGTCAAAATGTCTATTTTTTGCGGCGATTGCAAGGAAATTTTGCCAAATATAGAAGCGGAATCGGTTGACATGATATATCTCGATCCGCCGTTTTTTACGCAAAAAACGCACAACTTAAAAACTCGTGATAACGCCCAAAATTACCACTTTGAAGACAGCTGGGAATCGGCGGAACATTACACAATTTACATGAAATCTCGCATAAAAGAGTGCCACAGAGTGCTAAAAAAGGACGGAAACATCTTTTTGCATTGCGACAAAAATGCGTCTCATTATTTGCGGCTAATTTTGGACGAAATTTTCGGAAGCAAAAATTTTCGCAACGAGATAATTTGGCATTATAAGCGGTGGAGCAGCAATAAATCGGCGTTGCAATCGCAGCATCAAGTAATTTATTTTTACGGCAAAACGAAAGCCAGCAAATTCAACACGCTGTACACGGATTATTCCGCAACCACGAACATCGACCAAATATTGCAAGAACGCACGAGAGACGAACACGGCAAATCCAAATACAAGACAGACAGCGGCGGAAATATCGTTTGGGCAAAAGAAAAAAAGGGCGTACCGCTTGGCGATGTTTGGGAAATTCCGTATCTCAATCCAAAAGCCCACGAGCGGGTCGGTTATCCCACGCAAAAGCCCGTGTTGCTGTTGGAGCGAATTATCGAGATTTCCACGAATGTTGGAGACATTGTTTTGGATCCATTTTGCGGCAGCGGGACAACGCTAGTCGCCGCAAAGTTGCTAAACAGGCGATTTGTTGGCATAGATATTTCTAGCGATGCCGTAAATATTGCCACCAGCCGAACGGAAAATCCCATAAAAACAACGTCCATTTTGCTAGAAAAGGGGAAAAATTGTTACCTAACAAAAACGCCCACCGAGAGCAAAATTTTGGCATCACTCGAAGCTATTCCCGTGCAACGCAACGCTGGAATTGACGGCTTTTTAACCATGCAGCAAGGGCGGCAAATTCCAATAAAAATCCAAAAGCAAGAGGAATCGTTGCAGGAGGCGAAACAGAAGTTAATGCAAGCCGCTAAAAAGCGGAATTATCCGTACATGGTGCTGATTCGCACACATAACAGCTTGCAAAATCAGTTGGAATGGTTTTCTTTTTCTGGGAATGCGACAATTTTTGTTGTGGATTCTTTGGAATTATCCGTTAGTAATTGGTTTGTTGGGCTTGAAAATTTGGCGAAAGTTGCTCAAATGTAGGGCTTGTAGGTTTGCTCTGCCTATGTAATGAATCATTCCACCTCGTCCGCATATATCATGGGAATGGGGTGGGGTGCAAGTAAAAAATGGGCGAAATTATCCGCCCACATTGTTGTGCATTTCAAAAAACCCCCATGAACTTTCGCCTATGGGGATTTTCCGTTTCAAATCCTATTCTCCCGTACTGTTCAAATATTCTTCCTGTTCGGCGGTTAGCTTATCCAAGCCCAAGCCCATTGCCTTAACTTTCATCATTGCAATATCTTCGTCAATTTCTTTTGGCACGTTGTACAAATCTGGTTTAAGAGATTTGCCGTTTTGGGCTAAATATCTCGCACTCATGGCTTGCAACGAGAAACTTAAATCCATAATATCGGCGGGGTGTCCGTTGCCAGCTACAATGTTGACTAGTCTTCCGTCCGCCAGCACGTTAATTGTGCGGCCGTCCGCCAGTTTGTAGCCCTCGATAAATGGGCGGCGTTCTTCCACAGATACAGCCAGTTCTCGCAAATCGGGCTTGCTAAACTCTACGTCAAAATGCCCAGAATTTGCCACTATTGCGTTGTTTTTCATTACCTCGTAATGCCGCTTTACTATTACATCTTTGCAACCCGTTACCGTTACGAACAAATCGCCCTCTTTGGCGGCATCGTCCATGTTCATTACTTCAAAGCCGTTCATTGCCGCCTCTAAAGCACGGTAGGGGTTTATTTCGGTAACGATTACTCGCGCGCCCAGCCCACGTGCGCGTTCGGCTATTCCCGAGCCGCACCAGCCGTAACCAGCCACAACAAGCACTTTGCCCGAAAGCATTACGTTTGTGCTGTACATGATTGCGTCCCAGGTGGATTGCCCTGTGCCGTGAACGTTGTCAAATAAGTATTTGCTGTACGCATCGTTTACCGCTATCATGGGGAACTTCAGCGTTCCCTGTTTTACACGAGCCCGCAAACGGTGGATTCCCGTTGTGGTTTCCTCGCTGCCGCCGATTAGGTTTGCGGCATAATCGGCACATTCGCCGTGCAGCAACGAAACAAAATCGCCGCCGTCGTCGATGATAATATCGGGCTTAAACGCCAGCGTTTGCTTTAGATGTTCAAAATATTCGTCCTGCGTTGCACCGTGAATTGCGTAAACGTTTACGCCCAAAGATGCCAGCCCTGCACAAACGTCATCTTTTGTGGACAGCGAGTTAGAGCCAGTAACAGCGACTTCTGCACCGCCAGCCCGCAAAACCAGTCCCAAATAAGCGGTTTTTGCCTCGAGGTGTACCGAAACGGCTATTTTCATGCCTTTGAACGGTTGTTCTTGTTGAAAACGCTGTTCGATTTGCGTAAGCACGGGCATAAATTCCTTTACCCAGGCTATTTTTTTTAATCCCATTGGGGCTAAACTTGGATCTTTTATAATGCTCAATTTTTTTGCCTCCTGTGCGAAAACTAATGATTTTAATGACAAAAAGGCGTGTCCAAAAATTGCGACAACAAAGGAACACGCCCAAAGTTTACTTAATTTAATTATTCGTCAAAGTCGCGTTCGTTAGCGTATTCTAAATCTTCGTCTTCGTGGTCATCTTCGTCTTCGTCCACTTCGTCAACCCAAAAACCTTCGTCCATGTTGCGATGTTCTGAAATTAGGCGTACTTTTCTAACAATAAGAGCAACAGTAACACCGACAGCAATAACGACCAAAATAGCCGCTACAATTATTCCAACGGGACATTCACCTTTTTTGTCCCAACAAACTTTTTTGTTCATAAAAATTCCCCTTTCATAGTGGAAAAAATAATAACCGTGCGCCTACCGTCGACATTCCTTTCCGGACGTAACCACAGCAGTTTGCTATTGCTAAGAACCCCAACGGCACATAAGGGAATTTACTTAGCGCTGCTTCTTTCCAGACCTGACGCGGTTCATAAAGCCTTATTGCGTTGGACTCAGCCGTCAACGCCACTTACTGCGGGCAGACCCCACAAAAGAGGAGCCTAAGGACAGGCATCACCCCTGCTATAGCGGATTGCAGGTACCAAGGAACCGCTACCTCCCCAGTTAGCACGGATAATTTATTATAGTATATATTTTGTGTGCCGTCAACTTTTTTTGAAAAAAATTTTTTTTGGGGATTTAAGGCGAAAAATTCAGCATGGCGAGATGTTATTCAGCAATTTCAAGTTCAGTTATTTTCAACTTCGCCGATATTTTCGGGTAAAACTTAACTAGCAAAACAAACACGGCTATTCCAACCAAAGATAAAATAAAGCCTAAAGTCATTCCAGGAGTGCGATAACGCAATTCTATTTCGTGATGCCCCGCAGGTAATTCTAGTGCCATAAATGCGATGTTTGCTTGCAATAATTCGGCAGGTTGCCCGTTTACGTAAGCCCGCCAACCCGCAGAATAGGGTATACTTAGGAATAAATATCGGCTATCTGGCAAGGTAATTTCGCCAGTAATGCGGTTGGTTAGCCCTGGAATGCCCCTGTTGTGCATATTTAGGTTGGTTAGAGTGTGTTCGTGCAGGGCGGCGGTGCGGTCGGCGAAGTTTTGCATTGGTAGGGCTAATATTTCTATGTTGTCTAAAGTAAAATTGCCAGCGTGTGCAAAGGTTATTGTAACGCTACTTCTAGGCTCTTCAGAAAAGCCTAGATTGTGCGTATAATTAAAATCGTGATACATATACCTCCACACATTTCCGCCAAGTGCGGCAAAACGGCGGGTTCTTCCTGTAGCGGTATCAAATGTCATATTCGTTACTGACATTGTATTGTGCATAAAATTGGATAACCTAATGTATAATTCGCTGTATGCGGCGGAATCGTCAAAGTTTAGTGTTATAGTTGCGTTATTTTGGGCAACTCGTAATATTCCGTCTTCCCAAGTTAAATTGTTGGTTTCGGCAATCTCAAATGGGATTCTGTAGGTATCAAATTCCAAATTGGGAATTGTTTGGTTGCTATTCAAAACAACCGCTTGTAATAGTGTTTCTCTTCTTCTCACAGAATCCAATAGCATGAAATCGTTGTAATTTATTGCGTTTTGGTATGTGAATCCAAATGGTAGCCAGTTTTGGTTTCTGAAAATGTTCAAATCGTTGTATTGTGTGGGATTTTCAAAACCGTAAGGAACATTTAGCCAAATTGAGTCTAACGAATGGTGTGTTACAAAATATTCTACTGATGCAATGGCGTTTAAGGAAACTTCATGCCCAAATTGTTGAAAATAAAAAGAGGTTGTAAACGGAGTGCCAGAATAGTACAATTTTTCAAGGTCATTCAAAAATTGCAACAAATTAGGGTTGGTAATGCTCTTGCCAGAGGTCATTCCTAAATAATCTCTAGTCATTGGAGCACCTGGCATAACCGCTTGCGTATCTATTCTAAAAAATCTGTCTCGAAGCACTAAATTGCTTGGTATTTCAGGGTGTTGTTGGTGAACACTTCCAAATACACGAAAATTATTTGCAATATTTCCTATCCCCTCACCAAATGCAAAATACGAATTTAGCATTAGATTAGCAGAGACTACCATTACTAGCAGAATTTGTTTGAAATTAACCGATTGCGAAATTGAATCTAAATTAGGAACTGTAAACTGGTACTGTGAAGTTTTATCTGGGTTAAATTTTGTAATCCCGAAAAATACAAGGATTGATTTTTTCGTTGCAGGTTTTTCGAGACTTTTCAAGGTTTTGCCAGTTTCTTCATCATCATTTATTTTGGCAGGTTTTGAATTAGAAAAATTATACGCCAAAATGACTAAAGTTGCCGCTAACATTGCAAAACTCATTAGTTGCCAGATATTTCTGTATCTTGGAATAATAGTAGCCATAAAGCCATAAACAGAGGTAATTAACAGGCAAAACGCAAACATTTTATTACGCAAAACTTGCATATGCGGTATTGATATTGTTACCACAAGAGCCACCACGAAAACAATTATAAATGTCCAACGAGTGCTGTAATAGCTTAATCCGTGCATTAAAATACTGCCAAAAGGCACAAGTCGCAAAGTAATTAAAACTACAACCAAAGCAAGCCAGTGCATACGTTGGCTTAAAGTGTTTTTAGTGCCATCGAAAATCAGCCATATTATGGCAAAAATTGAAATTGCCGATAGAAACAAATGAGCATTATTAGCATTGCCAGAAATAAATCGCATAAAAAAGTCTCTATAAAAATTCATGTTCATTGTCCACAATTCCACATTTGTGGTATTAAATCCCCTCATACCCTCATTGTTTAATATAAAAAAGAGTGTTGGTATCGAAATAACTGAACTTATAAGCAAACCCAAAATAGTGTATACAGCCGCTATTCCTGCTTTACCAAACAAATTTTTTATGTAATTTTTAGGATAAAAATAATGAACTCTTATAAGTGCGTACGGTACAAAAAACACTAAAATCATGTAAAGCCAGTAAAAGCCTGCTATTGCCATTAAAGATGTGCTTATTACAAGCAAGTATGGCTTTTTGCCAGTAATGGCACGTTCTAAACCCTCTATCATAAGAGGTAAATACAAAAGAGGGTACAAAAACATATTAGGATGCCAAGTGAGATCAGCAAAAACCCAACCACTAAAAACATAAGTTAATGCTCCGATGATACTTGCGTAATTTGCTTGTTTCATGTATTTTGCAAAATGTATAAAAGTTACGCCAGATAAATATATGCCCAATACGGTAAAAACGTTCAAATAAATTTCAGCGTAGCGACTAGGCACAAATACAGTAAAAAGGTGCAATATACCAAAATTAACAGGAAAAAAATTTGAGGCTAAAACGTCAGAACCAAAATTAAGACCAAAGTCAAAAAATGCAATATTAAAGTCGCCTTGCAGGGCATTTCTTATAATTTCTCTAAGAAATCTGCCCATATAGTGAAAGCCTGGAAACCATTGTATAGCACCATCGCCACCTCTAATAAAAGAACGTCCGTTTTGCCAAAACGGACTATACCCAACTGCGAAAATTACCGCAAACAAAATGGTATACAAAAAATACACATTGCCAGATGCTTTTATTGCAATATCTTCAAGGTTTTTTGCAATTTTTTGGATTTTAGATACATTCATTAGTTAAACCCTCCGTTTATGTTTTATGTATTTTTAATTTTGCACACAAAAAACACAAGCAACTCTAACTGGGCTAAATGCCGAGATGGTTTGTTGCTTGTGTTTTTTGCGGTTTTTAATGTTTTTGGGGTCGCAAAAAATGCGGAAATTAGGCTACTCTGCTCTGCTCTGCTCTGCTCTGCTCTGCTCTGCTCTGCTCTGCTCTGCTCTGCTCTGCTCT
>WRKK01000332.1 GCA_009782245.1 Defluviitaleaceae bacterium
CTTCTTCGGATTCCGACAAATTTTTCCAATCTTCGCCAGTCAAAAAGATTTTTTCAAAATGCGACATTATGCCGTGTTTTTCGCAAAATGGCTTGAAATTATCAAAAAAACCGCCATCGCCATAATCATACGGCATGGACATTTCCACCAATTCGCCAGTTATCAAAAATTCGCCCTCAAAGGGAAATTCCAACTCTTCATCGTCCTCCGAGATATATTTGACCTCTGGAAAATCCGTCATTTGCTCGCTTTCGGGCAAAATTTTTTCGTGATAAAGCACTTTGCTCTGATTTTTCCAGTCTTTCACGCCGAGCATTTTATTGTTCAACACAAAAAACTGCAAAATCCCCTCGCTAGGAAAATCCGCAAGCGGCGGCAATTCGCCAAAATTCAGCTGTGCCAACAATTTTAGCGGATTGCCTTTGCCGTCCATTGGGTACGCAAAATTTTTCGGCAGGTACGGCAGACCGCCAAATTTGCTGTTTGTGGCGGTTATTTGGTCGCTCTGCCGTGTGGTTAGGCGGATTGCTGGCTGTTTCGTCTCCGCCTTGAAATCTTCTAGTAATTGGGTTAAATTTTCCATTTTGTCCTCCTATGTGTTGGATTTTGGCGATTTTACGGGGGTTTTGGCAATTTTTGCGTTGTCGTGTCGCCGCCTGTTTTTTACCTACAAACATTGTAATATAGGCGAAAATTTTTGTCAAGAACTTGTTGGTTGCGTTTGCGAAACCAAACGCAACCAACACAGCAATGTACGGAAATTTTTAACATTTCTACAAATTTCAAAAAATTTTCAAAAGCCCTTGCACCCCAAAAACAAATATGCTACAATAAATCCAGTAACAAAAAATAAAAACTGAAAGTGAGCCAAAAAATGCCTAAAATCAAAAAAACCTGCTACGTATGCGACAAAACCCCTTTAACAAAAGATGAAATTGGGTTGACAAAAAAACTGCTAAATCGCAACCCAAAATATTACTACTGTACGGCTTGTTTGGCGGATTATTTAGAAGTTGACGAAGAGTTTTTGCTAATAAAAGTTGAAGAGTTCAAAGACGAGGGCTGTGCATTATTCTAGCCCCGAGGGAGGTACGCATGGAGCAGACCAATTTACAACCGAAAAATTTACGTGCAGCTTTTTTGTCGTGGCTGCAAAACGAAATTGCCGACAAAGTCTACATTTTAGCCGTTTTGGACAACTTGCAATCTGCATCTGACAATGTTCTCACGAAAAAAGGTGCTCCCCCTATTTGGCAATACATGACCGCCGCCGATTTTGAGCCTATTTACAACAGCTTGCTAGAAAGCAGGTTGCTCCGCTTTGCGTATAACAAAACTTACAGGGGATTTAGCAATGCAGGTAGCCTATATTTGCGATTTTTACAGGATTTTCAAGTACAGCAAGAAGAATTAACAAAACAAGCAGAACAAGCAGAACTGCCACAAGAAAATCCACCAATACCGCCCACGTTTGCCGAAAACGCTAAAAAATCCGAAGATAACGAATCTATCGAACTTTTCACTATTTTGTCAACCAATTTTCGCAATGGTTTTCGCCTAAATGATACCATTGATTTGGCTAGATTTCGCCATTTTGCCGAAAATTCAACATTTTCCATTGACAAAATCGAAAACGCCGAACTTTCCCAAAAAATAGCCGATTGTGGCGTAGAATACGAGGGCAAAATTTATCCTGTGCCAACCGCAACGATAGATTGGATTTTGCAAGAACAGCAAAATTATTTTGAAACAGGAGCGAAAATCATATTTTTCTCGGAATTTTACGCAAAACATAGCGAACGCCTTTTTGAAAATAGCGTTATTTCGGAAAATATGCTTGCAGAAATACTCAAAAACCGCCTAAACAAAGTGTTTTTCACGGAAAATTATTTTGGATATATTAATGAATCCACAAATTCCGCCATTGAAAGCGAATTGTTGAGAATTTGGGTAAACGGCTTAACACTATCGCAAATTGCCGAAAAATTACCGCATATACCGAAAAACCGCATAAAAGACATCTTGCGAAAAAGTGTCAACTTCATAAGCACCGCAAACGAGATTTTTTACCATGTAAACCAACTCCATTTGCCCGAAGAAGTTGAACTTGCGAATTTTGCCTTGAAAACCTGTCAAAATAAAGGTTTCGCAACTTTTGCAGAACTGAATTTGAACGACTTTTTAGAAGAAAATTCCGAATTTTCCCCTGCAACTTTGTACATCGCTCTTTACAATCTCTGTTTGGCGGATGATTTTGACAAAAGGGGTAAAATATTAACGCCAAAAGGCAAGCCGCTAAATGCCGCCGATATTGTGCGAAATTATTGTAAAAATCTGGAAACCTGCACGTTGAGCGAGTTGTCAAGCGTTTGGCAGGATTTGAAAGAATTGGACATAAAAGCACAGCAACCGCAGTTGTTGCAAGCGGTACATTACGTTACAGTCCGCATCGACCGTGAAAACTTCATTGCCGATAGCCTAATAAATTTTGACGTAATCGCCACGGACACAGCAATTTCAAAGCTAGTGCAAGGGCAATACTTGCCGTTACGGGATTTTACCGCCCTTGCCCTGCTCCCAGATTGTGGGCATAGCTGGAATTTATTCCTGCTAGAAAGTTATTGTCGCCGCTTTAGCCTTGATTTTACTTGCCTTGCACCTAACTTTAATTCTAGCAACGTTGGCGTGATTGTCCGACGTGATTGCAAGATGGATTATATGGAAATTATGGCAGATGCCGCCCGTCTGCTGTACGGGCAGACAAACGCCGCCGTTCCGCCAACCGAGAGTGCCGTCAACACTTTTTTATATGAGAGCGGCTATATCGGCAAGAAAAAAACCTCAAAAGTGGCGGAAATACTGCAAAAAATAAATTTGCGAAAAAAATAAAAAATTGTTGCAAAATATTTCAAAGTGTGGTATAGTATCGTTGGTGGTTTTTGTGCTACTAATGGCAACACGGCAAATAATGACAAACGATAAATTTGAAAGAGGGATTATATGTACTCCTACACCTACGACCAGCAAACAGGCGGAATACTGCTAAACTCAACGCCGAGCGGCTTTTCCAAAGAGCCACGCCCTGTATACGCACCAGAATTGGATTTGCTTGGTTTTGATAAATATTGGCAATACGACAAACAAGCCGAATCCCCCTATTTATGGGCGGAAGCCAACTATTATTACTATCGTGGCAGGCTTGTGGCAAAGTTAAAGGGTGGCAACGTTTACACCGCTCCCGAGATTTTGCTTGGTTTTGTGTGCGAAAATTATGTAGAACCGCCAAAAAAGAGCGAAAACGCCCCAAAATCCGCCAAAAACTCAACCAAGGCTAACATAAAAACTGTATACGAACCCTACACAGCCGACAGCTTTACAGATAGCAATAACAACGTCTTTCACATAATACCGCCAGAGCCGCTAAAAACGCCGCTCCAAGCGGTTGACATTCCCGCAATGGTCGCCAAAAATCGTGAACTGCTTGATATTTTAGAGCAAACTACTGTTAAAAAAATCGTTGCTATTTACGAGAAACATCACGAAAAATTGGACAGCTTTCACGTGGCTTTTTCTGGCGGAAAAGATAGCCTTGTTCTTTTAGACCTTGTAAAAAAGGCGTTGCCAAAGAACAGTTTTACTGTGGTTTTTGCCGATACTGGCATGGAATTTCCTGATACTTACGATGTTATCAACAAAGTTGAAGAAATGTGCAAAGCCGAAGAAATCCCATTTTACACCGCTAAATCTCATTTTACGCCGCAAGAATCTTGGGAACTTTTTGGACCGCCCTCGCGTACGTTGCGTTGGTGCTGTTATGTGCATAAAAGTACGCCGCAAATATTGAAATTGCGGGAAGTTACTGGGAAAAATAATTATACAGGGCTTGATTTTGTTGGCGTTCGTGCAGGAGAAAGCCTTAGCCGTGCGGAATATGAGTACGAAAATCTCGGAAAAAAGATTAAGGGGCAACATAGCCATAACTCTATTTTGGAATGGACTTCTGCGGAGGTTTGGCTTTACATATACAAAAAAGATGTTTTGATAAACGAAACTTATAAACTCGGAAATTCTCGTGCAGGTTGCTTGTTTTGCCCTATGGCTGGAGATGGTAGCATATATTCCAGACGTGCAAATTATACCGAAAATGTCGATAAATACATTGAAATAATTCAAAAAATGAACTCCTGGGACACAACGCCTGAAAATGTTGAAACTTACATTACAAAAGGCGGTTGGGAACATCGAGTAAGCGGACGTGGTATTACTGGTAATTCCGTTAAATATACCGAAGTCACGAAAAAAGGCGTAGTAAAAATAACTGTCAAAAATCCCTTGTCAGACTGGAAAGAATGGGCAAAAACTATAAATGAAAATGTAATTCCTTTTTTTGTTAGAAACGCACAAAACGGGTATATTGTGGAAATTTCAGAAAAAGACATGAGAGAACACCCAGCCGAGGGGAAATTTTTGCGACAAGTTTTTAGAAAATCGGCTTTTTGTAGTGGTTGTAGGGTATGCGAAACTGACTGTCGGAATAACCGCATAAAATTTTCAAAAAACAAAGTGAGCATAACAGATTGTGAAAAATGTGGAAAATGCCACGAAATTATGGGAGGTTGCCTAATGTACGAAAGTCTAAAAATACCGCAAGACGAAAGAAAAACAAAAGCTATAAATTGCTTTGATGACCATGCTCCGTTGTACGCATGGTTAGAATCGTTTTTCAATATTGGAAACGATTTTTTTGAGAATAACTCACTGGGTCCAAATCAATTTAAGGTATTTAAGCGATTTTTGCGAGATTCAGAATTGCAAGATAAAAGTGAGATTTTGCCCTTTTTTGAGTTGATTAACAGCTTAGAATGGGCAACAAATACGGCACAAGGTTTGATTTTGGTAAACTTGATTGCTAATAATCCTCAAATGGAATGGTACGTAAAAAATTTAGATATTTCCGAGTCGATAGCTAGAAAATTGCTTGAAGAACGCTTGATTCATGTTGACGAATTAAAGCTAAAAGCTGCAAGATCGGTCGTAAAAATGTACAAAAGAATCGTAGAAACCCCACTAGGAACAGCCCTAAACTTCGGATACGTAACAGAAGATGGCGACTTAGTTCGTACAAAATGCCGAATAACTGACCCACGAGTTGTATTATACGCACTCTTCAAATTTTCCGAGAAATGCAACCCAGACCGAGAAAAAAAGCAAAAAGCCCAAAAACAGCCGCTCACCGCACCGCATAGAGACGATTACAAAGAATTTCGGCTGTCAACGCTACTAAACGACACAATCGAACGAGACGGCATAAGCCCAACAAGAATTTTTGGGCTAGATTACGCAGAAATGCAGACATTCTTAAATGCGCTAAACGCCAAATATCCCGAATTTATAACAGCGTCATTTACGCACAACCTAGAGGCAATCACGCTTTCGGCGGATAAATCCTCGGCGGACGTGCTAGAACTTTTTAGGGAGGAAATTTAATGAATACCAATACTTACAAAGAATATTTTGAAATTGATGAGCAGTATTTCCCGTCAATAGGGGAAACTTCCATCGAGCAAAACCCTGACTTGTGGCTTAAAACTTACCCTCATGACAGTTTTATTTCTATACTTGAAAAATTTGAAAAATGCCTTGCTAAAAAATCGCCCAGATCGCTGTGGATAGAGGGTACATATGGCACAGGCAAGTCGCAATGTGCCTACGCCCTGCAAAAAATACTTACCGTGCCAGAAGAAGAATTGCAAGAATATTGGCAAAAATGGGACGAATTAAGAGATAAGCCCGATTTGTGCGAAAAGCTGATAGGACACCGCCAAAAAGGGATAATAACGGCGTATCGTTACGGCTCTGGCAATATTTCGTCCGTGCGGGAACTTTTTCGACTTATGCAGGAAAGCATTAAAAAATCCCTAGAATCCGCCAATCTTTACACAGGCAACAACACTTTGCGAGAAAGCGTTGCCGCTTGGCTAGAAATACCAAAAAATATGGTGTGGTTTGACGAAACATTAAAGGAATATCGCAGTTTTTCGCAAGAATCCGCCGCTGAAGTGTTGGAGCAACTCCGACAAGGTGGCGAAATCGCCAACCTTATGAAAAATATCTTTGCAATGGCGGAAGAACAGGGAATTACCGCAATAAATCTCACAACCGACGATTTTATAGCGTGGCTTAAAGACGTTATCGACCAAAACAACGTAAAAATCGTGGTTATTTGGGATGAATTTTCGGAATATTTCAAACACAATAACAACAGCCTTTCGGAACTGCAAAAACTCACGGAATTGGTGCAATCCAAGCCGTTTTATTTCATACCGATAACGCACGAGGTAAGCCATATTTTCCTTGATGGCACTAGTAATGAATGGGATAAAATACGCGACCGCTTTGAACGTGGAGAAATTACTTTACCTGACAATATAGCGTTTAAGCTAATAGGCGGAGCGTTTCAGCCCATAACAGCCGCCATTGAAACTTGGGCAGGTCTAGCCAACAATCTAAACGAAAGACTAAAATCCTCACGTGCCGCCGTAATGTCAAGTGCGAAAATAAAAGATTCGAGAAACACGCAAAATACAATAAAAAATATCATGCCGTTGCACCCAATGACCGCTCTAGTTTTGAAAAATATTGCGGTTTTGTTCCAATCCAACCAACGTAGCATTTTTGATTTTATAAAATCTCAAGATTCGGACAAACATACATTTTCGTGGTACATAGAAAATCATAGCCCACACAGCGAATTTCCACTACTTACGGTAGATATGCTTTGGCATTATTTTTACGAAGAGAAAAAAGCAGATTTAACGTCCGACATTAGGTTGATTTTGGACGTTTTTCCAATGCAAGCCGAAACGCTAACTGGGGCTAGAAAATTAACTGACGACCAAAAAGCCGTATTAAAAGCCATTTTGATAATGTCGGCAGTAAATCAAAAATTGGGCGGAAGTATTGAAATTCTAAAGCCCACCGACACCAACATAGCATACGTATTTGAGGGAACTAACCATTTAGAGGGAACGGCTGCCATAAATTGTGCAAGACAATTAGTAGATAAAAATTTACTAATCGACGCACCACAGGAAAAGGGCGGAAAAATCTATTCCATAGCCATTGCATCGGGCGATCAGGCTAAAATTGACCTGCAAAAAAAGGATTTATTAGTGCAATCGACCACGCAAAAATTAGCAGAAGAGGGCGAAATGGGCGGACTTTTCAATCTTTCTTCGCCTACGCCAGCCTTGCGTTTACGATATTCCATAGACGAAAATGCCGATAAATTGCCCATAGTTGCCCTGCAAAATTTCACAAAAACGATAAACGACCTTAGCGGAAGACAGTCAAATTGGCAGTTTAAGGCTGTAATTGCGTTCGCAAAAGACGAAACAGAAATGTTAGAATTTCGCAAAAAAATAGAAAGCGCCGTTGCAGATAAAAAATATCAAAATATACTTTTCATAAGTGCCGTAGATACGCCCCTTGGCTTGCCTGCTTTTGAGAAATATTTAGATTTTAAGGCAATGTCGCTGTATCATGTGGGCTCGAATAAGGCACAGCACAGAGAAGAAAACAACCGTGCAAAAGAGGTCTTAAAAGAATGGAGAAAACGCTTAGAAGACGGCTCTTTTACGCTGTATACCTTTGAAAATCAGAAAGGCGAAAAAGTTGCAGGTGCAAGCGATATTTTGAGAATTATGCAAAAAATCGTGCTTAAAAAGTTTCCAAATTTATTGGAATTTTCCGAAAAACTAACGATACCACAACTAAAAAAGGAACGTCCCGTGGATTCTGCCAAAATGGGCGTTATAAATATAAACGCCAAAACTAAGGGAACTTTGAAAAATGTTGAACAAAAAATATTTTCCGAGGTTTGGGAACTGGAAGAATATTGGAAAAAACTTCCAAATTTGCAAATTTCTAAAATAAAAATTGCCGTAGACAATCTAATCAACGAGAGATTTAGCCTTGACGGACAGATTGAAATAGGGGATATTTACAGCTATTTACAAGAGTTTGAGGGTTTCGCACCCTGCAATCTTACTGCTTTTATTGTCGGATTTTTGCTGAAAGAATATTCCGAAAAAAGCTATCGTTACGCTGACGAAAACGGTGCAAGCGGCGAAATGACCGCCGAAAAACTGGGAGAAATGATAGGCAACCACATTCAATCCGTGGCGAATACTGCCAAAAAATCAAAGCCCACTCGCATTATAAAAATGACTGCCGAAGAACGAGCATTTTACACACTAACAGATCAGGTTTGGGGCGTTCCAGAGGGCAGTTGTTCGTCCGTTAGCCAAGCGGCACGTGCAATAACTCAAAAAATGCGGACGTTTCACTTGCCTGTTTGGTGTTTGGCGGAAGTGGACACGGCGAATTTGTACGGTTTGGTAGAACATTACATAAAAGTTGTGCAGTTGGAGGGTGCAGAAGCCCAAAATCACGCAATTAAAATAGGTGCAACATTGCTTGCGGCACAGGCTGCCAAAAATGACGATTTATTAACCAAAAATTTAGCTAAATTGCTGACTTTGGAGCAATGTCAAGCTGGCATGAGAAAATTTTTGGAACGTTTTGAGGAAGGCAAAATTTTAGAATTAGCCCAGAAAATCGGTGCAGCGGATAACATTTTATCGGATATTCGCCGCCTTTTTGGCGTAGAAAATTCCTATTATTGGGACAAGGATAGCGGCGAAAAAGAGATACGCAAGCTATTAGCGGAATATGGCACAGCCCTTGAAACTAACAAAATTCTGAACACAGCCGCCCATTCTTTGACAGACGCTTATAAGGAATGGCGAGAATTTTTGAAATTTTTCGGTATCTCACATGAGGCAATTTCGGCAAAATTTCCGAGTTTCGCAACCGTTTTCAACATATTATTCAAGATTTGTAAACATAGCGAAGTATTACCCGATCAGTTGCGAAAATTTCTATCAAAACTGGAAAAACATGGCGATTCGATAAAAGAAATTTTATTTGACGACAAGCTATTTTCCGAGATTTATCAGCCTTATTTGGAAAATTTGACAGATGAGCAAATCGCCCAAATCAAGGCAAATGTCGGCACAGGTTTATTTGCAATGCCAAAAACAGAATGCAACGCAGTAGTAAAGCGGCAACCCGAAGAATTACGTAAAAGCCTACTAAAAACGGAACTTACCAACCTTTGGCGTGAAAAAACAGGCACAAAAACGCCAGAAGAGTGGTCGAGAATGTACAAAACTCCGATATTATCCTGTGTGCCGCCAGCCGAGTTTGAACAGGCGAAAACTCATTTTGCTACGATAAAAACGCCCACTAGCGACAGAGAAATAAAGGCAGCTATCGAGTTTTTGAAAACGGCAACATTTTTCGATATTTTGGGTGATTCCGAGAAACGCAACGCCGCATTTATAAAGGATATTATCGGAGATTTTACTGTACTTTTGCCCAATATAGACGAAATCCGAGAAATCTTGGAACAAACAGGCGTTGAACCGTACAACTGGCGAGATAATCCCGATATAAAGACGAAAATTGACAATAAAGCTAAATCGGAATACGATTCTGGCGGTAGCGACAAAGTTTTGGCAAAAATTGACGAAATGAACGACAAACAGCTAAAGCTTTACTTAAAACGCTTAATAAAAAATAGCATGACCGTTGGCATAGAAATTTTGACAACTGGCACAGGAGGAGAAAATGAATAAGAAGATTAAAAATTATTTTTCGTCAGAGTTGAGCAAGCCGTACTTCTGTTTTTTGAACGATGAGGAGTACAGGCAAACAATGTCGGAATTACAGGCGGACGGCGTAAAAATTATCCGTGTCAGCGATATGTGCGGCACGGACAGACCGCCCAACATGGACAAACTTATCGACATCATAAAAGGCAAGGAAAACCCCGCCAAAATGGCAATTGTTGGACTTGGGGAATACTTGGCAATCTCAGGATTCGACACAGCAAGAGACAATTTGAACAGGTTACAAGCCACCGAAACAAGGCAAAAAGTGGTTTTGTTGTTGCGTGGTGTTTTTTCGCAAATTCCCAAAATGCGGAACGATAGGCGTTTTGACGAGCGTGTGCATTATACGAGTGCCATTCAGCAAAACGCCCTAGCCCTAAATGTTACCGTTTTAGCGAGTGATTGCGTTGCAAAATTGCAGGATTCCTTAGCTTTGCAAGGGACAATTTTGCCAAACTTTAAGGCGTTGCTTGCCGAGTTGGAAAAGGCGGCAGAAGACAAAATTTTGGCAATCACGAATTTAAGCAATGTTGCTAACTCTACTTTTGAAATTAACAAAATCAATAACGCTCACGATGCCATAAAGTGGCTACTTGGCGGCTTTAATTTATCCGCCGATTGTGCCGATAATGAATTTTGGCAAAAATTATTTTCCGAGATTTTGCAAAATGGAAGTTCTTTGGAAAACGTGTTTCGCAAGCGTGATTTTATTGCAAACGACAGCATTATCGTCTTAACACACAATTTTCACAGCCGTATAATCAGCCAAAATTCATATGCCAACCAACTATATTTTATTTGCCTAAAATCATATGCAAACACGTTGAAGAATGATTACTTGAAATTTGTTGTAAAAAATTCACGAAATTTTGACGGTTTTGCACAAAAAATAATGAACGCAATATTGGAAATCCAGCCAAATGACAGGCGTTTTTTGGGGTTTTATGAAGAACGCAAGAATTTAATAAGAGGTTTTTCGGATGAACTTGTGGCGAAATTTATAAACGCCATGAGACAACAGAAAGCCTTGCATTATTTGACCGATTCAACCGAGTTAGAGCGATTTGAAGTAATCCGCTGGCTAAATCAAAATCACGAAAACTCCAAAAATGTGAAAATTTTAGCTGATATTTATCCAAAATTGGCGGAATATAGCAAAAAATACACATTCAAATGTGGAGAAAACTCTAATGAAATTTCCGAAATTTTAACGGAATACTTTGAAGAATACAAGCGACAAAAAATCTACAATCGTCTTGAAGAGAAATTTTTGGCAAAGGTTGACACATTTGCCAAAGAGCGGAAATTTAATCGCTTACCCACAAGAGAGGAAATTTTGGCAAAATACGCCAATCAATCCGAGATTTTTTTGTATTGGTTAGATGCCTTGGGTGTGGAATATTTGAGTTTTATTGAATTTTTGGCAACTGAACAGGGTTTATCTACAAAAACAGAAATAGCACGTGCCGAATTGCCGACAATTACAAGAATCAACCGACAATTTTTTGATAATTGGCAGGGCGAAAAGAACGGAAACAATGGCAACAAGGAACTTGACAAGCTAAAACACAAAGAGATTGACGGTTATGATTATACCAAAAATCCGTTGCCAATACACCTAACAAAGGAATTGGAAATTATATCCACGGTTATTGAAGAAATTGCTCGAAAATTAAAGGCTGGCAATTACCAAAAATTCCTATTAACAAGCGACCACGGAGCATCACGGTTGGCGGTTTTGCGTGAAAAATATGAAGAATACAGCCAATATGAAAAATATAAAACGGAAACAAAAGGCGAAAACTCTGGGCGATGTTGCAAAATCTTTGAAAATTACGAACCGCAGGACTTCCCATTTGCCACGCAAGAGAATGACTATATAATTTTAGCGGATTATGGTCGCTTTAAGGGCAGTCGCAGAGCCAATGTTGAAGTGCATGGCGGTGCAACTTTAGAGGAAGTAGTAGTTCCAGTAATAGAATTTTCTCTGAAAAAAGCACAGCTGATAACCGTCCAAATTACCACAGAAATCATCAAAGCCGATCGCCGCAACGGTATAGAATTTGAGGTTTCACTCAATAAAACGCCGCCAAATCCAGTTATATTGGTGCTAAACAACGAAAAATACACCGCCACGCCAACGATAAATAATAAATATAACGTAAAAATGCCAAATGTAAAAAAAGCTGGAACGTACCAAGCAGAAGTCCACATTGGCAACGATTTAATCAACACAATTTCGATAAAAGTACAAGGTGCGGCGGCGATGAATGACGATTTTAGCAGAGAATTTGGACTTTAATATTAGGAGGAATTATAATGACTGAAAAATTAAGAGAATGTTTTGACGAGATGGTGGTTTATAAGAATTTGAGAAAGAGCAATTTTTTCTCTGCACTTAGCTTGCCGTCATTTATGCGAGATTGGCTGTTGAAAATGTTTTGCGATGACGAAGGAAATTTTGATGCGGACGAGTTGAACGCCTTTATTAAGCAGTATCTGCCACGCAAAGAAGACTGGACAGCGATAAAAAATAGCGTTATAATGGACAGGGAACGTGTCAAATTTTTGGCGAAAATATCGATAGATATTGACGTGCGGACGGCGGAAATCTCATTTTCGTTGGGCGATTTTGGGCTAACTGGCAAGGAAACCATGATTGACGAGTACGTTTGGCAAAATTGCAAAGACGACTTGTTGCAAGGGCAAGATGCGTGGGGCATGATAGAAATTGCCTATCGTCCACCAGATGATGAAGATTTTAAGAGTGGTGGCAAGATACGACTAGTGTCGTTTAAGCCGTTCTGCCCATATAAAATTGACCTAGATTACTATAAAGACTCACGTTCCGAGTTTGAAATCTCGGAATGGCTGGACGTGTTGCTGGGAGCAATGGATTACAATGCCGCTGGTTACGCATATGACGAGGAACGCCACATTGACGAGGAAGAGCAAAAATTAACAATGCTAACTAGGCTGTTGCCTTTTGTAGAAAAAAAGTTAAATTTAATAGAATTTGCTCCAAAAGGGACTGGAAAATCCTATGTTTATGGCGGAATTAGCCGTTTTGGCTGGCTGTCAACTGGCGGAGTAATGAGCCGTGCAATAATGTTTTACGATTTAAGCAAGCGAAAAGAGGGCTTGATTGCAGGAAATGATTTTGTGGTTTTGGACGAAGTTCAGAAAAACGAATTTACAGACGTTGGAGAAATGCAAGCGGCGTTGCAGGGCTATTTGGAAAATGGCGTTTTTCGAGTTGGCAATTATGAGGGCGTTGCAACCGCTGGAATGGTGCTTTGCGGCAATATTCAGAAAAAACTAATGGATGCAAACGGTTTCGCAAATATGTTTGGAGAATTGCCGAAAGTTTTTCATGAATCGGCGTTAATAGACCGTTTTCATGGCTTTATTAAGGGTTGGAATATTCCGAGAATGAATGACGATTTGAAAATGGAGGGTTGGGCATTAAATTCTGAGTATTTTTGCTCAATAATGCACGAATTGCGGGACGATTTGACATACAGGACTATTGTGGACGAATTGATAATCGTTCCAAAGGGTGCGGACACGCGCGATACCGAAGCAGTAAAACGAGTGGCAACGGCGTATTTGAAATTGCTGTTTCCGTACGTTCGCACGGCGGAGGATATTTCTGCTCGAGATTTTCGAGTTTATTGCCTTGATAGAGCGGTTAAAATGCGAGATGTTATCCGTTATCAGTTGGGCGAATTGGACGTGGAATATAGGGGGAAAGGAATGCCGCTGTTTGAGATAAGAAATTAGAATTTGAAATTTTTGGCGTTTTATAAATAGGTAAAATCTCAAAAACCGAGCGGAATTTTTCGCTCGGTTTAATTTATGAAACGGCATGAACGAAAAATATACAAATATTGCAATATAGGGGGAAATGTTTCTGTTTTTGTCAAGAATCTGTTGGTTGCGTTTGAGTAAATCGGTTTCGGAAACCGATTTACTCAAACGCTTTCAGTCTTTCAAACTCAACATATTTCTCAACTAATGCCCACATACCAAGCCCTGTATCGTCCAAAAGTTGCATTTTATCGTAAAGTTCGTGTATCGGATTCCACATTTTTTCGGGCCGCCACGTTCCGTCAAAACTTCGTTCGTCCTGCTCTGGCGTGTAAATATCGTAGATTTTTTGTAGCAGCGTTGCGTCATGGTGGGCGGAAATGCTGTGCAGGGCGGCAATCATGTGCGGAACTACATCGTAATAACCTCGCAAAACATCGCCTTCTTCGTTAAGCCAAAAGTCCAAAATATTCAGAAAATATATATCTCGGACAAATTGCGGACATTCGAGATTTTTGACCGCCATGTGATTAGCCCAGGCGAACGCCCTAATTTCCTTGATTATCTCGGCGGCGGTCATTTTCCCCAAGTTTTTCAGCAATTTTTCCATTTTTATCCCTCTTTTTCTAAGATTTCACGCTCAATATATTTTTCAAGCAATTCCCCAATAGTCGTCTCAACGCCGCTAAAAATCCACATTTCTTCATAGAGTTCGTCTATTGTATCGCTCCAAATTTCTTCCTGCGTGTTGTCTTTGCCGTGGTTTAGGGCGGTGTATTCATCGTAAATTTTTTGCAGAATTTCGGCATCGTGGCTTGCGGAAATGTTGTGCAGGGCTGTAATCATGTGCGGAACGGCGGCATAATGATTGACCAAAACATCGCCGTCTAACACAAGCGAAAACTCCAAAATATCCAAAAAATATATATCTTGGACGAATTGCGGATATGTGAGGATTTCCGCAGTAGTCATGCGGTTTTCCCCATAGAACGCCATAATTTCCTCGATTATCTCGTTGGCGTTCATTTTTTCAATTTTAAGATTTTTTAATAATTCTTCCATGGTATCTCCCTTTCAATCGGCAGGTGGCAAATGCCGC
>WRKK01000333.1 GCA_009782245.1 Defluviitaleaceae bacterium
AGCAGAGCAGAGCAGAGCAGAGCAGAGCAGAGCAGAGCAGAGCAGAGCAGAGCAGAGCAGTAGCTTAAGCTTCGCCCTTTTGTTGACCCCAAAAAACACCCGCAAATCACAAGCGTGTATTTTAACGCCTGTGATTTTTTGTTGTTGTAAAAAAGAGCGAGTCTAATTTCGGCGAAAGCTCAATAATAGGAGGTTAATATGAAATTATTTATGGAATTATTAAGGCGATTTACAGAAAATCCGATTGTTAAAACAATAGTTCAACTCATTCCAATGATTTGGGTTGTTATTGTGTTGAATATTTTCGGATATAGGCTAGGACTAACTGATAGAATTGGAGCTGGGGCTACCCAGATAGGAGAAATCGTTACAATTTTTGTATTTGTGTTTGTTGGGTTGTATATTTTACTAACAAATTTTCTTATTAAAATGGTTTCACGCAGAGATGCGGATGTTAGATTACAGAAGGCTTTGGATGCATTTGCTAATTTTGCAAGTGAAATTTCATATACTGAAGTTGCTGAAGTTAGAGATATTTCATATGAACAGTCAAAGGCTAGATTGCAGGAAATTTTGATAATGCTTATTAAATTTGTAAGTACGATTTCATATATTGATAAGGAACACATTTCCGCATCTGTGTTTTACACTTTTAATGGAAATCGTAATGAGTGCGATTATGTTTTTGAAAGCAATAGAGTACCTGCTCTAGATCCACAAACCATAATGTACAGTAATCAATCATTTGGAAACCATTTATTACATAGCCCCAGTGAATTTGAATTTATGAACGATGTGAAAGTGGGCGAAATAGAGGGAAAATATATTCTGACTAATCGTAATAGAGGTATGTTCGACATAACACGCAAATATGGTTCAACAATCGGATTAAGTATTATTAAAGCCAGTGATGAAAAAGGAAAATACGGTCACCGTGCAATAGAAGCGGTCGTTTTCGTATCTACTTTTGGCTACGAAATAGTGAATGAAGAAAGTAAAAATACATACCATTCAAGAGAAGTAATTGAAAAATTGATAGAGAGAGTTATGTTGCGTACCGTCAAAAAACAAATCGAAAGGGAATTGGAAATTCTAGCAGAACGGCCTTAGACGCTGTATTCAACCATACTCAACAGTACACAGCGACAGTACTGTCGATGTCCATGGTAGACACGTGGCGGCAGTTGGCGGAGTTCGCCCTGCTTTGTGGGTAAACTTAAATTTTGTATTCTGCAAACTTTACTTTACAAACCAAATTTACGAAAGCCACAATTTTATGATACAATAGACTCGTCTTAAAACCGTGGGGTTCTGACTCGCACCCCTCGCCCCGCTCGTTTTGATGAGTTATTTTAATTTTGAAATGAGGTGTCTTCCATGCTTCGCCAAGAGCTTATCGATTTTTGCTTGACTTTTTTAGCCGTGTATGAAGATTACCCTTTTCATAATATGGCAGACCCCGCCGTCTGGACAGCGATGCGGCACAGTGGCAACAAAAAGACATTTGCCTTTATATACGTTCATAACGAAAAATTATGTGTAAACCTAAAATGTGAGCCGCTTAATGCCGATTTTTTGAGACAAACTTTCGAAGATGTAACACCTGCCTATCATATGAACAAGGTACATTGGAACACGGTGGTACTAGGCGGCGATGTTCCTATCGATGAACTAAAACGTATGATCGAAGACAGCTATGACCTAACAAAGCCTAAAATTCGGCTCGATGCCAAAAAGACACAGAAATGACACAAAAATTTAATATAAAATTCATACTTTTTGTGCTATACTACGTATATGTTCACGTAACCAAATTTTTATAAGGAGTGATTTTTAGATGAACAATTTTAACGGAAAAGATTATTACATGATGGAGCGTGTGTCCGCACCCGCTCAGATACCCGCTAGAAAAAAGCCTGGCAAACTGCGGAACGCCTTTTTGGTAACGCTCGCTTTTGCATTGATGGCGGGTACTTGGTTTGCGAGTCAAACCATAGCCGAACGGCGTTTTAATGCCATTTTGGAGGATTTCGCCTATGCTTGGAGCAATGAAATAACTGCCCCTGCTGACACTTCTATAACACTCATACCTGCCACCAGCCCTGTGTGGGATTCTCCAGGGATCGACGAGATAGTAACCGCAAATATGCCAACAAACACTTTCACATTAACACAGCTTTTTGAACGCTCAAACCCTGCTGTTGTGGCAATAGCGACGGAAGTTACTACCCTCAATATCTTTGGGCAGATTACCGTCTCGCCCTCCGCAGGCTCTGGCTTCGTAATCTCGCCCGATGGCTACATCGTTACAAATTCCCATGTGCTAGACGGCGTACGGACGGACAGGATATCTGTTCTGCTTTACGATGGCACGAGGCATCCCGCTATCGTCATAGGGCGTTCTCCAGATGACGACATTGCTGTCCTGAGGATTGAAGCCTCATCTCTTGCCTATTTGAATTTCGGTAATTCTTACAACATACAAGTGGGCGAACAAGTGGCAGCAATAGGCAATCCTTTGGGCGAGCTTAATAATTCCATGACCGTTGGCGTTATAAGTGCCTTAGATCGAGAAATAAACATAGATGGTCAGCCTTTCACGATGTTACAAACGGATGCAGCCATAAATCGTGGAAATTCTGGCGGTCCGTTGCTTAACCTTCAAGGGCACGTAATAGGAGTAGTAACGGCAAAGTCAGGTGGTAACAATGTTGAGGGGCTTGGTTTTGCCATACCGTCAAACAAGGCACAGGAAGTGGTGCTTTCTTTGATAGACAATACAACAGCAGAGGAAGGCCGCCCTGTAATGGGAATTATGGTTGGCGAAGGGATTATCGGTGATGGCGATCGGATAGTATTTCTTACCTCGATTACAGAGAACGGGGCTGCCCATCTTGCGGGATTGCTTCTTAACGACATAATTCGCAGCATGAACGGTACGCCCATACGGACCTTCAATGATCTTCGAGCTATTCTTGACAATTCCAGTGTTGGGGATATTATAACCGTTACGGTAGAGCGTTTGCATGAGGATGAAACGTCTACGACTTTTACTGTAGACATAGTTTTGCAGCCGCTTGATCCTTTTGCTCATGTGCGATAGGGGTTGAGATTTTTGGGTCGTGTCATATTGGGTTTTGTTGGGCTAAATTTTAGTATTTCAACTTACTTATGACACGACCTCCTTTTTTGAACATTTTTGGCTATTGCGAAAATTTTCAAAAAAATTTGACAAATCGAAATTTTTGGTGTACTATAATTGTAAGAACAGGCCGAACAGGCCGAACAGGCCGAACAGGCCGAACAGGCCGAACAGGCCGAACAGGCCTATAAACAAGGCCTTTTTTGCTATCCAACTCACAGCAAAAAGCCACCTTGAAAAACAAAAAGGAGGCACTACCAAATGAACGACAAAAACAAACGCCGTGAAACCGAAAATCCGCGTACATGGTATGAACGTGTTTACAAAAAATTTGAAACATATACCAAGGATAAAGAAAAAACCAAACGTAAATTGGCGGAAACCCAAAAAAATAAAGCCGATTTGGCAGACGAACGCACACAACTTGAACTCAACAAAAAGTCCGTTGAAAACGAAAGGTTTATCGACACCGATATACCCAAAACGATTGAGCGAGAAATACAGGAATATCGCCAATCGCTTACTGCACAAAAGACTAAATCCATAGCCCAACACAAGCAAATTGAACACGACAAAAACATCGTTGAAAATGAAACATTTAGCGATGCCGTTATAACGCAAATGATTGAGCAAGAGGTGCAGGAACACCGCAGTTCGCTTATTTCACAGGCGGAACAACAATACACAACCGATATAAACGACATTAGAACCAAATTAAACACAGCCCAAAATAAATGCGATAACCTAGCCAATCAGATTACAGCGGCGGAATCCGACCTGCATAATGCTGAAAAAATGCTAACCGATGCCACCAACTTCGATATTGCAGACACACCTAGCTTTTTTGATGAACGTAACGAGCTAATCAATATTTTCAGCACACTTTTTTCCAATGCAACGCAAACCCACGTAAATGACTGCTTTTCGTCATTCGATGAAATATACAGTGGCAACGGACTAAGAAAAATCAAGGAAAACGCACTAGAATTATCCGCAAAAGATGTGCTAGATACCGCTCAATCATTGCTGGGCAGACGGCTTGAAAAAAAGCAAAAAATAAAGGGATTGCAAAAAGAACACGCCGTTACCGCCGCCGACAAAGTGTTAAATGTACTCATGTATAAGATTGTTCCGCTTGGACAAAAACTACTCTTCCCAAAATTTTTGGAACGTAAGAATATTGCGGTAAAAATCTTGTGGTTTGTTGCCATTATACTTGCTACGGCATGGGTTGTGGGTAGAAGTGCTGTCTTTATTTTGGGCGGAATAGGCTTAATTATCGCAATAATTTTGCTGATAATATTCGGCGTGTTTGTGGCAAATGTAATCGCCAAATTGCGACTACAAATCTACATAAAAGAGATGACCGTCGCATATCTTTTCGCCAACGATACAGAGGAAACCTTGAAAAATTTGGCAATATACTGTGTCAATAAAAAAATGGCAGAAAGCGGCGAAAGTATGGAGGAATTTATACAAAGAACGCTAAGCGAAGCAGCCAACAGCAAAGAACAAACTACTTTATTGCTCGTAGACCTGCAACAGCAAGCACAGCAATCACAAGCCGAGTTAGCCGAAATCCATAAAACCGCCAAAAATATTGATTTTGCCCACGCCGACAACATGGAACTTTTGCAGTACGATTCTCTAAACGATTATCGTACGCAAATGCAGGAAAAATACGATTCCGAACGCAAAAACATGGAAACGAACTGGCAAAATCGGCAAAATCTGCGGATAACTGCATTACAGCAAGAAATAGATGAAATATCCGCTGAAATTATTGAATACGACACTAAAATAGCCGAATACGAGTTAGAGGCAACAAGCAAACGTGAAAAAGCACAAACAAACTGGCAAAACGAGCAAAACCAACGAATATCCGCACTACAACAACAAATAGACGAAAAATCCTCCAAAATCAACGATTGCGATACAAAAATAACCGCTCACGAAACAGAAATAGCCGATTTATCCCAAAAAATAGCCAACCAAAAAGCCGATTGCGATACGGTCATACAGGAAGGTGCGGAATTATATCTAACTTTCAAGCCAGCGGACTACATTTTGGATAACCATTATTCCTTTGCCGTTCGTAAACAAAACGACAACCAGCCGCAAAAATGGGTGGCAATAAAACACGATATGCAGCCAATCATATTTTTGTACGATGCGTTGGAAACCGTGGGCGGCAACGAGGAAGATTTTAAGAGCGGCATGAAAAAATTTCTAAAAACTTTTACAGAGTGGATTTTGCTTGTAAACGGCACAAAATTGGCAAAAATGTACTATGTGGATTTTCGCTATTCTGGCAGCTTTTTGCTAGATAACGCCTTGACAAAAGTTGGGTTGCTTGACATTTTTAGCAAAAAATCGGAAGTCGTCAAGCTATTGGAAAATTGGCGAGAAGATTTGCCCAAATTGGGCGGCGGAATAACCACCGAAAACAAAAGCCGCTACGCAAAAGAAAGCGAACCCGTCCAATACAAAATATTGATTATGTACGAGGCAGCGGATTTGTTCAAAGATAAAGAATTTATACAGCTTGACAATATCGCCAAAGATTTAGGCGTGTTGCCTGTAATTTTCCTGAAAAAACAGGATATTACGGCACTTGACAAGCTAAAATCTATCTCAAATAAGGATTTAGTGGGGATATATTCCAAAATAGCAGCCGCCAAAAATTGCTATTTTGTCAACTTAAATTTGGATATATCCGAACCAAACTACATTACACCCCACGATTTAAGCGAAACTGTAACCCATTTGCAACAAATGACATGGGGCGAAGAATAAAAAGGAGTGATTAAAATGGCACGTCTTAGTTTAACGGAAACTGATTTGAACGCCGCAAACCAAAAATTTACTGAATTTGTGGAGAATGTGAACGAGCAAATTGTGGCGTTTATTGAAACAGTGCGAGAATCCGTGCAAAAAACACAGTACGATCCCATAGCCAAGCATGGTCAAACCATAGTAAAACTGTATAACGACACAGCTTTGGCGGAAATTGATAGAATTTGCACCGAATGGCACGATAGCGAATCTTCATACGGAAATATGGCGAAAATTAGGCATTTAGGCGAATCTTCCGAGGAAATCGCCGTAAAGTTTGCGGAAACCCTATTAGATGCCGTCAAAGATGGCTTGAAACAAGTTGACGATATTGAAAATCCGACAGGTGCTGTGGAAATTGACAACGAACAGGATTTTGAAGATTTGCAAACCGCTCTCAAAACGGTAACAAATCAAATAGAAGAAATTACTGAACAGGCAAAAAGCCAGTTTGAAAAAGAAGCGGAAGAAAACACCGCTTTCCAATGTTTGCAAGTTCCAATAAACGCAATATCCGTGTTTATGAAGGATTCGTTTTGCCAAGTTGCCGAAAAATCCACCGCACAGCTTAAAGAAATGTTTGAAACCGATGCGGGCAATATGCAAAGCAACGTGGAAACTTCAACCACCGAAACCATCGCGCAAGCCACGCAAAGTGCAGAAAATTTAAGCACCGAGGTTTTGGCAGAAATTGAAAATTTATTCAACGATTAGAATTTTTAGGAGGACATTATGGAAGTTGGACAAATAGATATTGCGGCAATAGCCCAACAAAAGGAAGAGGAAAGCAGGCTATCTTACGAAAAATATGTTAGCAGCATGAAAAAAGTGCTTAACAGCGGCGAATCGTCTTTGCACAAAGAGGAAATAAAGCCTGTTCCATACGCAACCGATATTGTAATATGCCCAGAACCTGTGGAAATAATAGGCTTGTTCAAGGACGAAAACGATCCAAAATTGAACCACGAAAAACTTATGCAGTTGCGTGAAAATTTCGCAAAAATTGCCGCTCCACGAAAGCCGAGCAACGATATTTGGTTTAATCGTACCGATAAAAGCATAAATTTGCGTCCTGGTGCAATCGAGGGCGATTTGGAAAAAGTGAACGCCGTGCCGCTTGGCGATAACTCTGTGCATGGCTTGGTTGTTGGGCGAACAGGTGCAGGAAAATCGGTATTTCTCAACGTGCTTATTCTAAATATGCTGACGGAATATCCGCCCTGGGAACTGAATTTGTATTTGGCGGATTTCAAAAAAGTGGAGTTAAGCCGATATGCCACGCAAAAAGGCAGAATTGCCCCACATTTGTGTGCTTGTGCCGCCACCAGCGAAATCCGCTATGTTGTTTCATTGCTCGATTATTTGGTAAAATGTATGGTTACTCGGCAGCAATTATTCCAAAAATTGGGCTTGACAAATATTGCGGGTTTTCGCGAAAAATATAATGTTGTTCTGCCACGAGTTTTGCTCTTGGTAGACGAATTTCAGCAGCTTTTTTTGGAGGCGACCAACAAGGAAACCAATCGCATAAACGAGTTGCTTACCATGATAACAAAATTGGGACGTGCAACAGGTTTTCATTTGCTTTTTGCCAGCCAAGAAATGTCGGGAACGCTTAGCGGAAAGGTTTTTGCCAATTTTAAGGCGAAATTTGCCCTGCCTTGCGATGCGGAGGTTTCCTCTATGGTTTTGGGAAATTCTGCCGCCGCCGATTTGCACGAAAAGGGCTTTTGCCTTGTCAATACAAAATCTGGTGCAAAAGAGGATAACGTAAAATATCGTGTGCCTTTCATTGATAATGACGACAAAAAGCACAAAACAGGCGAAAATATCGGCGAAATTATCATTGGCGAAGACGGCGAACCAAAAAACGATTTTGCCGATTATCTTAAAATGTTGGCGACACAATCCGAACGCCTAAATTTTGCGAAAATTATCAAATATTATGACGAGGATTTTACCGAACGAATCGAAAAATTGGAATCGTTCCGCAAACACGACAACATAAAGGCACAAATAAAAACCTTGCTAAATAGCAATAAAAACCTGCTGGACAGCCTTATTTTAGGGCCTTCGGTCGTCTACAAAAATACCAAAATTGACTTTGAAAGTTTCTTTTTGGAAAAGGGCAAGAAAAACAATATCGGTGCAATCTGCACAAAGGCGATTGATGCGGCGTATATCTTGAAATTGTTGGTTGCAAATTTTGCCAATTCTACCCAAAAATATCAGCATTATATGGTATCTAAAAGCGAAATTGTCAATATGTTTTATCCAGACGGCAAGAAAAAAGAGGATTTATCGTTGTCAAAAGCCGATAAATTTGACGAAACAGGCGATTTGATAAGCACAATGATTAGTGATTTTGAATGGCGAAAAATCATAAAAACCACAAAAAATCCCAAGCAAGCCCTCGCTGCAATACGGCAATTTATAGTGGCAGCACAGCCAATCGCTAAAAAATTCTATGACGAAAATTTATCGGATGCCTTTATTAAAGAGCATTTTGACAGTTGCAAAACCATGCAACACGCCAAAGAAATACTCATGTCA
Organism: Defluviitaleaceae bacterium; assembly: GCA_009782245.1. Classification (GTDB taxonomy): domain Bacteria; phylum Bacillota; class Clostridia; order Lachnospirales; family WQUN01; genus WRKG01. Next base: position 8,531 of record WRKK01000333.1, read on the forward strand.
TTGGAAGATTCTCAAAAATACGCTGTTTTTGCGAATCGATTGGACAGCTACATAAAATTTGAAACCGAGCCTTTTCCGTTTAGAATTTTTTGGATTATCGGTTCGGAAAATATAGATGGGCTAAAATCCCACAAAAACAAGCTATTAGAGGCAATGCGCGACAGCACAGAATATAATATGCTATTTGTGATTATCTCCTGCAATGAAGAGGACGGAAATGTGCGAGACCTGCTAAAACAGTGCAATTATTTGTTCATAAACGCGCCCACAGACAGCATTTACAACAGATACGGGCTTAATTACACGAAAAAAGAGGAAAATTCGCTTGCAATGGATTTCAAAATTTGCAATATGGAAGTTGAGCGAGCGTTCAAAAAATTCCGAGTAGAATTTGACGAGGGCAAAGTGCCAGAACTAAATTTTGACGAGGTGTCTTTATGATTTTTAGCTTGCGAGAGGAAAAATTGGCGGAAATAACAGCAATAACTACGGAAATTGCCGAAACAACCCAATCTTTGGCGGACGTTTTTTACAATAATTTGCACGATTTGACAGCCTCCGTCAACGACAAAGTTTTGCAAGATGTTAGCAATTTATTTTATAATTTTGCAAGCCGCGTTATAGAATCCACGTATTCTGCCGACGATTGGCTTGAAAGTAATGCGAATTTTTCCGCCTGTGCCGAAACAATGCACGTTGGCGAGGTTTCCGTGGAAATTGCGAAAACGCATGAACAAAAAATTGCGGAAATTTTGACCGCTTACATAAAAAAGGACGATATAGCCGTGTCAACCGAAAACCCTGTGCAGGACGATGAAAAAATACAAGAATTGGAGCAAATTATCAGGGGATTTATAGCAGAAATGCAGGAAAATCACGGCGAATTTGCCGCAAAAATTGCCGCCATAAAAGAGAGCAATCTGTTGATTTTTTCCTTTGAACGCTTGGCAAAAGATAGATTTACATATATTGAAGAATCGTTGGATTATTTGCCACAAATTGTGCAAACCGTGGCGGAACAGTACGCCGAAATGGACAGAAAATTAAAGGAAATTACAGAGGAAAACACGGATATTTTCGCAAATTATGCTTTGGAAAGTGCCGAAAATATCGCAAATGAAGTAAATTTTGACGAAACGGAAAATACAGTAAATTCGTCAGAGCAACAAACGGCTAGTATAGGGGATTTTGGCAGTGTTTTAGCAAATTCAACAAATTTAGCAAATACTTCGCAAGCCGCTGAAAATGCTGAAAAATCAGAAAATGCTGAAACTGTGGCAACCGTTGCAGATATAACGGCATTAAGTGAGGAAATTGCGGCATTTCAAGCCGAGCCAGCAAGCGGCAACGATGTAAAAATAGGCGGCAAATTCAAAAAACTGGGTTCTTTTTTAGCGAACGGCGTAAAAAAGGCAGTTTCGGGCGTTCGCAACTTAAAGCCAGAGACAAAAAAATTGGTTGTAGATGGGCTTGGCGTGCTTGCAACGGCTCTTGTTGGCGGAGTTGTTCCTGGTGCTTGGGTAGCCCCTGTAAAAGATATTTTGGAAAAAAGCAGCATAAAGGATAGCCTTAAAAAATTTGTAGAAGCAAAAATTGGACTGGACAAAGAAAACAAAGACGACAAAACATCAAGCGAAACCGACAAAATAAAGGAATTTATCACAGCGGAAATGGAAAAAATGGGCAAAACGATAGTTGACAACATAGCAACCAATCCGCAAAATCCTTTGCAGCAGCAACTGGCACAAATGGGCAAATTAGAGGAAATTCCGCAAGCAATTATTGCAACGCAAGCCGAAGATTTGGCAATTCGCAATAAGGTGCGTTCGCTAGATTTGCCCGAGCAATACCAAAAATTTGCCCAAAACATACCGCCGTCAACCTTTGCCGCAAGCACTCCAGAGGTAAAATATAATGTTGCACAAAATGCCACAAATACCGTGGTTGAGGGATATAAATCTAATGACGAAATAAAAATTTTGCAGGGCGAATTGGATAAATTTTTGGCGGAATATTCAGCGAATCCAAATCCAGCAAATGTCCCCAAAGAATCCGATTTTCCCAAGTTATTTGCTATTATGAGGGCGGCAATAAAAAATGCTGTTTCTTCCTTGCGAGATTTTAAGGAAATTGGCGAGGTTTTGGTAATTTTTGGCGGATATGCGACAGGTGCGGCGATTCCTGCCGAAATTATTATTGGATTGGCAAAATATCTAAAAAACGCCGATATAAGCGGCAGCATAAAGGCGTTTATGCAAAAAGGCGGAAATACAGCCGAAATTCAGCACATGATAAAATCGGAAATAGGCAAAATCTCGGATAACATAGCGGACGACATAATCCAGCAAAAAGGGGAAATTGCCAAAATTGTAAAATTGACAGCAGAGCAACAAACAGCGGCACAACGGCAATTTTCAGCGACAAAACAGGCGGATAATTTGCCCAAAACATATAGTAAAATTCCGCCAACTCGCCCAAAAATCGCATACAACGATATACAAAATTTGCCCAAATTAACGGAAAAAAGTCCGATTATGGGCTATTTGTCAGAATTGTCAAACGAAAACAGCGGCGTTAAAGATAGATTGAATAAAGAATTGGAAGATTTGCACAATTTTGCGAAAGAAAATCCGTTTTGTGCCTATAATATTCCCCAAAATAGCGAAATTTCTAAATTGCTAGAATACACAACAGCCGATTTGCCGTTGCCGAGCAATGTTTTTTCGAGCAGTCATTTGAACGCCGAAAAATTATCCAAAGCCGTTAGCGTTTTGGACACAAATAAATTGGGAAAAACCAACGCAAAAGAGCAGGTTGACAATATTAGAAAAAACTTGATAAGTGGCGTAAATGGCTATCCTATGGTTGATAAAAATGGAAAAATATCCGCCAGTACGATACAGCAGGTTGCGGCGGCTGTGCAAGGCAAGACAAAAGAATTTTCAGTAGGTGGCGAATTAGGCGAAACGCTTAAAAAATATATGGGGATTCCCAAAAAATTTAGGTCATTTGCTTCGTTGTCGTTGTCGTTGCTGTCGTTTGCGGCGATTCCTGTGGGATTGGCGTTAGTGCCGTTTAGCGGTGGGCTTTCGTTGCCAGCAACCGCCGCATTTATGGGGATTGTGGATTCTGCCCAAAACAAAATTGATGAAAGTGAAAAGAATTTGCTGAATGCTTTTGCTGTTTCGGTTGGGGCTGAAAATGCGGAGAAGATTTTGCGGAATTATAAGTTGGGCGAAAGTAGTGAGAAAAATGGGATTGTGTTGGTGCGGAAATAGACTTGCACAACCGAGAACCGAACTTCTCCCACTAGGATAATGGAAGATGTCCGAGATAAAAGTCGGAAATTCCGCAGAATGGCGAATTATTCGCATGGGGGCGGAATGGCAGACGGTTGGGGGACGGCACGGCGGAGAATCGTAATGTGCCTGTTCGGATTATTGATAATGTGCGGTTGCCGAAGCGGTCAAAAACCAAGGCTACTATGCGAACCGAGGGAAATCAAATGCAGAATTAGCTGGTTTTTATCGGTTTTACGGTACACAAGTAACCAGTCTGGCGTTATATGACATTCTCGATGCCCTCGCAAGTTTCCGCCAAGTTCGTGGTCTCGGTAACTTGGGGCAAGCGGTATATCGTTGGCTAAATTCTCGATTATTGTCCACAACAACGCAATGTTTTTGCCTGATTTTTTGGCGGATTTAAGCGAACGCTTAAAATCTTTTGAGCGTTTAATACCTCGCTTAGTCTTCTTCATCGTTCTCCAAATCATCCATAAGTTCTTCAATGCTGTGAAATGTCTTTACTGTTGGGTCGTTATCCAATTCTTCCGACTCATGCAAGATTGCCCAAACTTCGGCATTGGTACGAGGTATATGTGAACCCACATCGGCAGGTGCATTGGCATAGGCAAGTATGTCTTGAAAGAAATTTTTTGGGGTTTCAAAGCGAAGCACAGAGTTTTTGCCTACAGCGTACATAAAGTCCGATTCGTCCAGTTCGGCAATTTCCGTGGCTTTGCCTAGGCTTAACTTGCCGTCGGCGTACAGCTTAACGGCTATGGCTTGTTTTACTTCTGTTTCCGAAACTATATCTTCGGAAATGGGGATATTTAGTAGCATGGTTGATAAACTCCTCTCATTTGGTTAAGTTTAACAGTTGGAGCGGTGGTTGTCAAATAAATTTGAGATACAGTCTGCGGACTTTTTGGTGCTGTTTGACGAAAACGACAACCCGCTCCACCCATCACAACAGCCTAATCGATAGTATCAACACCCACATAAACGCAGAATAACGAGTTATTGGGATTTTGCATGAGAATTTCTCCTTTGTTGTTTTATGGTGGTTTTTGGGGAGTGCGATTAAGGTTGTTATTTTATTGCACTCCCCATAAGGGTTAATTGTCGGCGATTAGGGCTGTTATTTCGGCTTGGGTTAAGCCTGTATCTTCAGCGATCTCTTCGAGTGGGCGGTTGCGTTTGAGTAGCTTTTTGGCAATATTAAACGCTTGCTCCGCCAATCTATCTTCCGTCCGCTCCTCCGCATAAACCTCTTTGTGGTCATCAAAGTTATACTCCGTAAATAAAACACTCATAATTTTTCCTCCGTTCTTCTTCAAAAAATCCGCCAAAATATCATTGACGACACAATATTCAATGGCTTTTCTCACGGCTTTGTCGTAATTTGTGTAAATTTCTTCGTACTCCCTTATTTTGGCGATAAAATCGGCATATTGCCGCAAGGTTGGGCATTTCGCAAACAATTCGGTGTTATAGCCCTTGTTTATGTTGTAAACCACTACTTTGAGTTCCAAACTGCCCAAATTTTCACGGTCAATTTCTTCCATGAAAGCATCCGACAACCGTAAAATTTCCTTTTCGGGACGCTCTTCAATGCCGTTGTAAAATACCACAAATTGCGGCGTGGGAATCTTGTACAATTTTGTGCTGTACTTAAATCGCTTTTCGCCCCATAATTTTATCAGCCTGTCATATGATTCTGCTAGATATATCAACAATCTAAACGGCATATTTAGGTACAATGTTGACATATGTTCGGCCAAAACTATCATTCGTTTGCGAACGAGAAACCCTAAATCGTTGCAAAATTTGCCAGATATTGCCATATTTAACGAAAACGGCTGAACCTCGTCGGCGGTGCAGGGAATGTTTGTTAATGCGGCGTGTAATTCTGCTGATTTTTCGAGAGGTTCAAATAACATCTTAAATACGCCGTCTTTTAGTTCGCGGTTGCTAGTGGAATTTTCAATTGTAGTCATTTTTGCCCTTTCTTTTTGGGTTTGGAATTATTATATCTTGAAAAAAGCGGTTTGTCAAAAAATTTTTTTGGGTATGCAAATAAATTTGGAGCAATTCAGGCGGGCAAATAGTTGCAAAAAATATTTTTCCAAAATGCTTGACATTTGAAAAATATGATGCTATAGTGTTTTTTGGTAACAAAAATCCCAACAAAGGAGAATTCCATGCGAAAAAAACATGACAAAACCAACAATTACCTAGCAGTATTCAACCCAGCAACAGGCGAATATTTGCGGCTTGGCAACGCTACTTTCTCACAATCGCCCGATTTAATCGACATCGGCATAATGGGTTCGTGCAATGCTGGCAAAATCGGACTTTGTGCCAAAGCAGGAGTAAGCTGTTACCAAAGCGGCACGGAAAAATTTTCGGAAAATATGCCGCTAAAACTCTACAAATCCATTATCGAGCAAGCCAAAGATTACGTATTTCAAGTGGCTCTGGGCGGACGCGGCGACCCAAACCATCACGAAAATTTTGCAGAAATTCTCCGCATTACAAAAGAAAACGAAATTGTGCCGAATTACACAACATCTGGCTACGGCTTGACGGACGAGCAAATTCAGCTAACCAAGCAATATTGCGGTGCGACGGCGGTTTCCTGGTATGACGAAACTCATTCGCAAAACACGATTGACCGCCTTATAAATGCTGGCGTTACAACAAATATTCATTATGTTCTCAACAGGCGGTCGATATTGCAAGCGAAAATTTTGGTTGACAAACTTGACAAAATTGACAAAAGAATCAACGCAATTATTTTTCTGCTACACAAGCCAGTTGGATTAGGCACGACAGCCGAAATTCCCACAACGGAGCAAATGCAAACATTCCTCGGTTGGGCGGACGAATGGGTTTTGGCGGGCAAAAATATTGGCTTTGATTCTTGTTGCGTTTCTGCTATAATAAATCATACGCAAAATATCAACCGCC
>WRKK01000334.1 GCA_009782245.1 Defluviitaleaceae bacterium
GCGACCGTCTCGGTCGCCCGTCCGTCTAATCCCCAATGTTTCAATAAAAGTGTACGCAGGGGACGGTCGCCCCTGCAAAATGCCGACCGCCCGTTTTTTGTTAAGTTGATTTGCTATACCTAATTTTCCCCGAAAAATTCCTTGTATTTTTCCTCGTCCAGCAAATAAACATCGCCGCTTTGATATTTGGGCTTTTGGCTAACAAATTTCCCGCGTATATTTGCCATAATTTCCCGTGTGTCAAAATTTAGCCCTAGGTTAAAATTTTCCAAAATGTTCATGCCTAAAACGCTTGCTATCGGCGTGTTGTCCTCGTGCGGCGTGGCAAAAAGGGCGTTTTCAACGACAATTCCGCAAAATATTAAAATGGGAATTACCCGCAAATCGCATAACAAGCCTTTTTCGCTGAACCCAGAAATTGCACAGCCTTTTTCTTTTACGATTTTGTAGCCTTTTTCAACCGCTAAATCTTTTGTCATTGTTGTGATAAAAGCACCTGTATCTAGTTGCAAGTTAATCTCTTTTACAGGCTTACGGGATTTGTCTACTGTTATCAATCTAGTTAAAATCCTATTTTCTTTAATTTCAAAAGTACCCTTGTGAGAGTAGTTGCTATAATAAGCCATCGACAGAAACCTCCGTAAATCCAAAAACCCTTATCTCATCAGGTAAATTGATGGACAAGCCCACAACTTTTCCGTTATATTCAAGTTCCATTCGTTTGTAAAGCCCTGTTTCTCTGCCCTCTAACTCTTTATCGGCGACAACCGCAACAATTCCACTTTCATACCAACCGAAAGGTGGTGCATGAAAGTCAACTATATAAACCCATTTTCCATTATATTTTTCCCAAATTTCGTCAAACGTCAACCGCTCCCGTTCGCTTTCGTCCAATATCCTATACATAAAAATTCCCCTTTTAGTTTAATTTTTGGTACAAGTTGATTATAACAAAAATTAATTTGTTTTGCAATATGCAAATTTTCTTGTCCAACAAATAAACATCGCTATAATCCATCGATAGAAACCTCTGTAAATCCAAAAAGATTGATTGTATCTGGCAAATTCCACCAACCCCAAGATATAGTTCTTCCATTATATTCAAGGTCTAGCTGCCTGTAAATTCCAGTTTCTCTGCCCTCTAACTCTTTGTCGGCAACTACTGCGACAATTCCGCTTTCAAACATTCCAAACATAAGTCCTTGCGTGTCAACTATATACACCCATTTCCCCTTGTATTTTTTTGTTATCTCTTCAAACGTCAACCGCTCCCGTTCGCTTTCGTCCAATATTTTATACATAACTTTCCCCCCTTTCATTCAGAAAAACGGGCGGATTTTCCTAAATCCGCCCAAAAATTCACTCGTTTTTGTCAACTTCTTCCGTTGCAACTTTCTCTTCTTCAACTTTCTCTTCCTCAATCAGTCCAACTTCCCCGCGCACGGGCATAACAATTCCACGGCTAGTAACCCGATATTCAATAATATCGTCAATAATATTGGTTATCACTTTTGCAAACGGAATCGCTACTATCATTCCCAAAATTGTGCCGCCCATTGTGCCGCCTATTGTGCCGCCAATCGCACCGCCAACCGATACGCTAACTATTATCAGCAACGGGCTCAATTTTAGCGAACTGCCGTACAACCTCGGCTGTATCACGTTTGCGTCAACCTGTTGCGAAATAAACAGCACCACCGTACTCAACAAGCCCATCGCAAGCCCTTGTGTTAGCCACACAACTAATATTGCCACAACTGTCGCTATTATCGAGCCAAAATATGGTATCAAATTCATTACACCCAACAGCAAGCCCAAAAATATCGCATACGGCGAGCCAATTATAAAGTGCAACAGCAAAAACCCGATTATTCCCATTATAAAACAGTCCGCTATTAGGCAAAATATGTACTTTTTGAAATATTGGTTGATTTTATGCCCATAATCCACAATAACCGTGCTTACTTTCGTGGACACAAACGCAAACATCAGCCTTTTTAGGTATTTGCTCAATTTTTCCGTTTCAAACAGAAAATAGATTGACGATACTATCGCCAAAAATCCGTTGAACAAAGCCGCCGCGCCAACCGCCACACCCGCCGCCGCACCGCCTAAAACAGTGCCCGCACCGCCGAAAAATGTGCCAATATACGAAAAAATCGTTTCGTAATTTATGAAATTTATTAAGTTGTTAATATTAAAATCCGAGCCGATTTCGCCGTCCGTCAACGTTTCCAACGTCATATAAATTGGCAAACTATCCAAAAAATCTTCCGCAAAATGCAAAAATTGCTGTAAATACAACGGCAGTTGTATAGCCAAATCCACCACAGCGTTGATTACTGGCGGAATTATCAACTGCAAGCTGATTATTACCAGCAACACAAAAAGCACGTAAACCAAAATTACGCTTATTGCCCGTTTGAACCGAATTATCGGCACAATTTTCGTCCTATCCAAAAGCCGCTGAATTGCGTGTGCGGGAATGCTAAAAATGTACGCCATAACAAAGCCCGCTATAAACGGGCTTAATGTCCCGAAAATCCAGCCAACCCAGCCTGTTATTACTTCAAAATTGTTCACCGACCAAAAAAATATGATAATCGCAACTGCTAAGCTGAAATATGTCAAAAACAGCCTAAATTGCGAACTGTGCATATTCATAGCAGATTACCCAACGTATCAAACATAACGTTCATTGCCAAGCGGCTTGTTACAAACTGCACAGGCAAGCCATCTTGCCGTATTAAATAAAAATTCGCATCGTGTACAAAAAACTCTACCGTTACGTCCTCTCCGTCTAGCATATGATACACGATTGTTACATCTGGCGTGGCTGGCAAAGCCGCTTGTTCGCCCACTTCTTGCTCTATTGTGATGCCTATCATTGATTGATACGCACGGCGAAAATCGCTGTCAACCACTTCGCGCCCGTTGACCGTGGGCGCTATTTGAGCCCGTTCGTTTTCGTCTTGAAAATTGTTGATTAAAATGTCGTAATTGCCGCGCGTTGGGCTTGTAATCGTTACGCCCTCAACGTCAACTATATTCAGCAGGGCGACAAACCGCTCGATAAAATTAAACGGATTTATGCCAAGCAAACTCGCCATATCCGCACGTGGGGCTAAAAACACGTGCGGTCTATCTGCATACATCATGTATATATATTCATCGTCGTGATTATCCCCAAAAATCAAGTGAAAACCACCGTTTGCGTCCTGCATGATAAACTCCAGCGACGGCTCGGCAAAGCCCAAACGCTGTAAATCCCCCGTTGTCGGGAACAATTCGTAAACCTCGCTTGGCGTAAAGTTCGCAAAACCTTGCATTACAAACATATCAAAGTTGGTCATCGTCAAATCCCTGTCTGGGAACGGGTAAATCATTGTTAATGTTGTCGCGCCAAATTGGTTGACCATTTCCAGAATTTCTTCCTCTGTGCCGCTTGCGATAAACTCCAGCGGCTGACGGCCGCGCTCGGAGATGTAAATGTGCAGCAGCTCCATTGTGTTGACAAACGGCAAAGTCATGTCAACCAAATCGTATAACCCTTGCTGTAGGCGGTTTCCTGAAAACGTGTTTATGAGATATAGTGCCGAATCGCCCTCCATCATTGCAAAAAATCGGCTGTGATCGGGCGTGAGATTTCCCAGTAAAATTGTGGCTTGCGAGCCGTCCGCAAAATCGCCCGTTGCAACCACGTTGCCAATTCCGAACTCTTGCGGATTGTCAACCTGCTCCATTACTGTATCGGTGGCTGTCAGCATGAAAACATCTCGCACCATTTGCCGTGTGGTATTTTGGTCAAGCAAAACATCGGGAAACTCCGCATAAAACCAGGTGTTTGTGCCGTCCTCTGCAAAATGCCGCTGTAACGTAAATGTGCCGTCCGCAGAGGAAAATGTGGCGCGCAGCAAGTCGTCTTCCGTGAACTCCGTCAAACGTACGGTTGACACCGCTGGCGGGTTTTCGGCGGCCTCTAATTCTGCCGCAAGTGCCTGTTGCTCCTGCTGGTTGGAAATTACCAAATATGCCGCAATTAAAGCAATCGTAAGCACCAACAATGCGCCCAAAGTTATCAAATTTTTCCGTGATTTACTCATTTTTCTGCCCCCTTATCCAGTCGACAACTTGGTCGTCAAAACTATCGTTATCTTTCAAAAAATCGATTAACGAGTTTGCCAAACTTTCAAATTCTTCGCTTTCAAACGTTTCTTTTCCAAGTTTTTCAAGTTTTTCAGACTTTTCAGATTTTTCGCCATTTTCGCCATTTTCGCCAAACAAACTAAAATCAATAAATTTGTCCAATCCTGCGTTAAGTTTGTCCAGCTTGTCCAGATGACCGATTTTATTTTTGATGGAATCCAATTTCATGTCAAAATATAGTTGTTTGAAAATATTTTCGTCATCTGTTTCATTGCCCAAAAGTACGGCGTGTGCGTTTAACAATCGCCGAAAAATGGTGTTTTTTATGGCTAATACATCGCCACGTTTATTTTGCTCTTTGTAATGCTCCATTCGCCATTTTTCTTCATTTAAGCGGGCTTTTAGCAATTTAACCGCAAAAACCACGGTTGACAAAATTCCCAATGCGAGCAAAATTTTTCCTGTTGTTCCAGTATTTCTGTTGTTTCCTTTGTTTCCGTTGTTTCCTTTATTTCCATTTTTCTCAAAATTTCTCATGCGTTACGCCTCCTTACCCAAACGAAAACGCCCGCCACGGCAAACGCCAGCGGAATCAATATAATTGTAATAAACGCAATAAAAAGTGCGTTGCCCTGCGTTAAAGTGAGTGTTGTCGCTGTTGGCGGTGCTTGTGCGGGGATAAACACGGTGCTTTCCGCGCCACGTAGCCAGTTTAGACTGTTGACAAAAAAATTCCAGTTTGCGCCGCCGAGTGCCGCATTGTGGGCTTCGCTTAGAATAAAATCGTTGCTAATGATAACCATGCGGGTTGTCAACGATTGCCCAAGTGCTGGCACAAAAAAGTTATCCTCGATAGAAACCGCCAAATTAAACGGTCCAGGTGCATCTTCGGGAACTTGCGTAACGGCGGCAATCGTTGGATCGCTACGCCCAAACGCTTGCGTCGACGTTACGATAAGCGGCTCGATGCGGGTGCTTGGTCGCCGCAAATCTAGCGTGTTTATGCCTGTCGCTTGCTCCAAAAATGGGCGCGCATTTCGGGCGATTAAATCGTCCGTTATCTCGGACGAAACGAACTCGGGCATTAACATTAGCGGATTGTTCATCTGAAAATGTGCCGTACTGCCCTCAACTACAATGTAATCGCCAATTTCCACGCCAAACGCCGCAAAAACTTCGTTCAAATTGTCAAAACGTGTTGCACGGTAGCCCAAAACGACCATTGCGCGCCCGTCATTTTGCAAAAAATCCAAAATCCGCTCGGCTTGCGTTGGCGACCAATCCACTTCTGGGAACGTAATCAGCAACATTTCGGCATCTTCTGGCACTTCGCCTGTCAAAAGGTTGGTTTCTCGCAATTCATAGCCCGCCATCGTTATTTCTTGTATCAAAGCTGGCGGCAATTCAAACTCGTTTCCGCCGATAACACGGTAAATTACGGGCGTTTCGGTGGCGGTTACAAAATTGATTGCATTCGTAACTTGCGGCTCCACGTTAAAACTGACAATCTGGTTTTGGAACGTTTGCCAATTCATTTGCGTAGTTACCAAATCCGCCACAGGAATGACCCTGTGCCGATTTTGCCCCACAACAATAATGCTGCCTGTGTCAACCGAAACGTTCGGCTCGGCGAACTGCTCCACAAAAGCAGGGTGCAACAGCGGATCTCGGTTGCTGACCGTTATTCTCGGCGAATTGTTCGCATAATCGTTGAGCAACTGCTGAAACATGAAATTTTCCTGCCCAGTAACCCAAAGCGAGTAAATTTGCACATCGCTGTCCAAATCTCGGATAATATTAAGCGAGCCTTGCGAAAGCGTAAACAGCTGATCTTGCGTTAAATCGTGCGTAACGTTGAGTTGGTCGGCGACAAGGTTGACAAAAATGAACAGCCCAATCGCAATAATTACCATTACTGTTGAAAACGAACCGTAGCGAAAGCTCTTATTTTTGAACGATTCCAGTATTTTTGACATTATTTCCACCTCCGTTTTTCAATTACGTTGACGGTCAAATATATGAAGAAAATGGGCATTGTGATGTAAAATACAATGTCGGCGAGGTGCAGAACGCCGTTTGTCATGTTATCAAAGCGAGTAAACACCGAAAACCAGCGAAACGCACCAGGAATAAGCCCGTCATACATAAGGGGGTTGACAAGATAAAATGCGACAGATACGGCGATTCCGAGGACTGCAAGGATAATTCCGCCGTAAATATTTTTGGTACTATTATACAAAACGCCGCCCAAAATCAGCGAGCAAACAATAAGGAAAACAAGCGAACTAGTGGCATCGGCGGGCATTCCGGCGGCGAGCGATTCCAGCAAAAACGTTATAAAAATTGCACCAGCGGTTGCAACGGCGGCGATAATCTGATTTTCGGTCATAACCGAGATAAACAGCCCGATTGAGATAAATCCCAGCCCGATAAGGATATAGCCGATATACGCGCCGACAATTTGACTAAACGGCAACGTGCCAAAATTGGCGGAAATCAGCGGGAACAGCATAGTTACAGCCATTGCAATCATAAACAGCGCGGCGGCGGCAATGTATTTTCCCACGACAATGTGCCAAATGGGCAAAGGGCTTGTATACAGCAGTTGGTCGGTTTTGTTGCGAACCTCGTCTGCAAACAGCCGCATTGTCAACGTTGGGATAATGATAAAAAACAGGATTGTTACGTTGCTTAGCACAAAATGAAAATTGGGGCTAAGCTGAAAAACGTTGATAAATACGTAAAAAAGGGCGGTAATAAAAATTGTCAACGCCAAAAAAATGTAGCCCGACATCTGCGTAAAATATGTACGCAATTCTTTTGAGATTATTGCAGTCATGCGGTTTCCTCCTTCTTTTCAACATTTTCAACATTTTCGGCTTTTTGGGATTTTTCGTCCGTTTTCTGGGATTTTTCCGTTTCGTCAGAATTTTCCGTTTCGTCAGAATTTTCGGCATTTTCGCCAGTTTGAGGTTCGGAAAGTTGCCCCAGCCCAGTAGTTCCCTCGTTTTGGGATTGTCCAGTAATTTGCAAAAATATTTCTTCCAAGGATAAATCCAGCGATTTCAGCATGAGAATAGGCAAATTATTGGTTGACATACAGGAAAAAATAGCCTCACGAATGTCAACATTATTTTCGCCCTGCAACTCGACATCAACGGTGGACGGTTCACGACTTCCGATAAATTTTACATCTTTAATAACGGTGTAACTTTCGAGGGCGGCGGCGATTTTGTCTTGTTCGCCTTTAATGCGGACAAGCATGGTATTCCCCTGCGAAAGGGCAGTAGCAAGCCTTTCGGGCGTATCGCTTGCAAGAATTTTGCCACGGTTAATAATCATAACACGGTCGCACACGGCGGCGACTTCCTGCATAATATGGGACGACAAAATAACGGTGTGTTTTTTGCCCAATTTACGGATAACATCGCGCATTTCGATAATTTGTTTGGGGTCGAGGCCGACGGTGGGTTCGTCCATGATGATAAGTTTTGGGTAGCCAACCATGGCCTGTGCCATACCGACACGCTGTTTGTAGCCTTTCGAGAGATTTTTTATCAAGCGGCGCGACATATCCTCGATACGAGTGAGAGCCTTAATTTCGGCAATCATTTCGCGGCGCTGGGCAGATTTCACTTTTTTTATAGCGGCGACAAAGTTGAGATATTCGTCCACGCGCATATCGCCGTAAACGGGGGGCGTTTCGGGCAGATAGCCAATTTGGGCTTTGGCACGTTCGGGTTCGGCGACAATGTCCACGCCGCCAATAAGGACTTCGCCCTCGGTGCTTGCAATGTAGCCAGTCATAATATTCATGGTGGTGGTTTTGCCGGCACCGTTCGGGCCCAAAAAGCCGAGAATTTCGCCGTCCGCCACGGAAAAGCTGATGTTATCGAGAGCAAGGTGCTGACCGTATCGTTTTGTAAGGTTTTTAACTTCAATCAAAGTTGTTGCTCCTTTCAAATCAAATTCTATTCAAATCAAATAATATTATACTGGAAATTTTGGCGGGGTGCAAATTTTATTGTGAAAAAAATTTTTTTGGGGGATTTTTTTTGGCAAAAAAAGGCGGAGAGTTTCCGCCAAGGTGGGTTATTTTGGTTCTGGTAGTTGGTTTTGTAGTTCTTGCACCAATTCGATGGGTTTTTCGAGTAGATAAGCTATTTGTGTCGCTCCCACACCTTTTTTCAGCATTTTAATAATGGTTTCTGCTGTTTCTTCGATTTTACCTTCGATTTTACCTTCGATTTTACCCTGTTCCCTACCAGTATCTCCATACAACTCCTTAAAAGCCTCCAAGGCAGGTTTTCCTTTCAAAACCATAGCACATTCCTCCAATAATTTTTTCGTTTTTTCTTTAGTTAGGTATTCTACCACAAAATTTTTGGGGTGTTTTTTTTGCAAAAAAGGCGGAAAGTTTCCGCCAAGGTGGGTTATTTTGGTTCTGGTAGTTGGTTTTGTAGTTCTTGCACCAATTCGATGGGTTTTTCGAGTATATCGGATATTTGGGCTACTTTGAAACCTTTTTTCAGCATTTTAATAATGATTTCTGCTGCTTCTTCGATTTTACCCTCTTCCCTACCAGTATCTCCATACAATTCCTTAAAAGCCTCCAAGGCTGGTTTTCCTTTCAAAACCATAGCACATTCCTCCAGTAATTTTTTCATTTCTTCTTTAGTTAGGTATTCCACCACTTGCATTAGCAACATTCCTTGCAATTTGTTTTGCAGATTTTTTTGCGAAATTTTGCTAGTCAAATTAACCGCACTTATGGCTAAATCTAGCTTTGTTTTTCCGCTTTTGCTGTTGTATAGCGGCAAATATATTAGTTCTAGTTCGTTTGCCAGCTCACCATTTTTTAGTTCGGCTTGCAGATTTTGCAACGTTGCGTCCGCATCTCTGTCTTTTAGGCAGATTATTATCGGCTCAAATTTGTGGCAATCGGTTTCATATTTTGTTATAGTTGGCTTTTCTAGCGTTAAAATTACCGTTAAAAACGGCACTTTGTGCATTCGTGTCAACTCAATATTGTAAGCCGCAAATCGAAGTATGTCGTCCAAACTTAAATCAAGTTCCATTTCAAAATGTATGCCCTTGCCCGTTGATAGCAAAAAAGCTAGGTCGGCAAACGCTTTTTTTGCACTAATTTCAGTTACTTCGGTGGATAGTATTTGTGTTATCCACCCTTGCAATCTTGGGTCAAAAAAAGCCAAAGTTTTGCCTATGAACAACATCAGACTTTCCTTGAAAACCTTGTCGTAGTGGTGATGGTTGTCGATTTTGTGGTCGTTTACAGTTTGCAAATTCAATCCCTCCCCTTTTTCATTATTATACGACATTCCGCAAAACTTTGCAAGCAAAAAAATTTTTTCAAAAAACTTGACACCGAACAATTACTTGTGGTAAACTGCAAGTGTGTTCAACATCGGACACAATCATATCAACATTATAGGAGGTTTTACCATGAAAACAAGTTTTACAAAACTTGCAAAACTGGCGGTATTTTCGCTAGTTGCAAGCGTGTTTGCGGCGTGTGCCAGCGAGGTTGCCAGCGAGCCAGCCGCCACCGCAGATGTTGCGGAAATTCAAGTAGCAGAAGTAGCACGGGTAACAAACGAAGATAGGCTAAATTTATGGCGAGAGACTGCCACAGTCGATCCCGAAACGGGCAGACACCCCAGTTGGGTGGACATTCCGCCGCTTGCACCTTACGGCGAATGGGTGCTGACCGCCGACATTTTGCGGGAAGTATCATTGCGGGTGGGCGTACAATTTGTTGATGCAACGGGCATCACAGGGGTAGAGCAATTTTTGCGGCTACCCAACACTATCCAGCAATCCGACATAACCGCAGTAAACCCAGTATTTTTGGGCGATTTACACGAAATTTGGGATACATACGGCGACGGAGATATTCCGTTGCTAATGAACGATTATTCATACGGCGAGCATGGTTGGGCTGTTTCGGAAGAGGATTTTTTGGCGTTTGACATTTTGGCATTCGCCGAAGAAATGGCAAGCATAGGTTTTGGCTTGGACGACCTTTTTATCGTGTTTGAACTGTACACAGATGTAGACGAGCCGATTTTGCGGCTAGTTATGCGAAACCCGCTGAGTGGTGCAACTATTGACGGCTTGGAAGTTGCTTATTTTGGGTAGATTTTGAATTTTGCTAAAAATGTGAGGGCGGATAATATCTATCTGCCCTCACAAACACTTCAAAAATTAGCGGGTCAAGGGCGCGCGCGCCCTTGCGGGGTGTGGGGCAGCGCCCCACGGTTTTAAGCCCCTCGCCCAACCGCCAGCCCACTAACCCTCGACAACGTACCAACCATCAACTTCATACTAGAATCCTGGCTTATCGCATCTAATGCGGATTGCTCGATTTCCTTGAACATATTATCGAGTTTTTCGGGATTTTGCCTAAGGTCGCCGTCAACTATCAAAACCGACAAACCCTGATATATCTTGAAATACATCTCCTTAAAACGCCAAACCTGCACGTGGCGGGTTATGGCGATTATCTCAAAAACGATAAGCCCCAGCGTTATCACGGTGGGCCAAAACAGCGATACCAAATCCGGCGAAATTAACGCCATTCCAATCAAACTAACGCCCCAGGTCGGCACTAACATTATCGCCCAAAAAAGCTCCAAACAGCCGTATTGCAGGCATCTTTTGCGATACAAATGGAACATTTTGTAATACGTGTCCATTCTTTTTTGTGTCTCTTCGCAAAGGTCTTCCGCCTCGTGGATTTTGGACGTGCGTTCTTCGTCCCGCAGATTGTCCTTTACGTACTTCACGCTGTCAATCTCCGAGGTTGTCATTATGAAGTGCTTTTCCAAATTTTTGAAACGGCGGCGATAGTTTTCTATGCCCTCTTCGCATTTTGTATCGGCGCACATCGCATGGCGCGAGCCGATTAACGAGGCTATCAGCGGCGGAATCAGCTTTTTCCCGTTCAGCTTGATTTTTTGCATGACAACCAAAGCCATTTCGCCGTACGCCACGAGTGCCGCGCCAATGGTAAACAATAAAATTCCCTCGATTATCGCATCGTTTGCGATTAAGCCAGCCGCCCCGATTGTAAACGGAATTATCAGCAAAAGCCACAAAGCCTCAAACCAGTAGAATTTTAGGCTGCGTTTGTGCACCCGCCAAAATTCGTCGGTGTATTTTTGTATCTGCTCATTTTTTTCGTGGAACAGCGTGATTGTTTCCTCGTTTAGCTCCGTTGGCTCGAGTGCCAGAACGCTCTCCACAAAAGCCACAAGTTTCATTTTTGCGGCGGCAGAAAGATAATTTACGCCAGCCGCCCGTTTGAATTGTTTCAGCTTTTTGCTTATTTTTTTCTTCCGCAAATATCGCTCAAAAACAACGGGATTCTGCTGTGCCAGCCGAGATGTCGTTTTCAGAATTTTGTACGATTCGATGTCGTCCGCCGTGAACAATTCCCGAAAAGTCCGCATTATCGTCCACTCCGCGCCGATTGTGTTGCTGTCTTTGTAGCCTTGCCTGTGCGGTATGTCCACATTCCAAACTGGGCCCAGTTCAATTTGATCAACCAAAATTATCTGTTTTTCGGGCTTTTCGCCGATTTCGCCGTTGTTCATGTAAATGTTCAGTTCCCGCTCGTATTGCAGCTGTGCGTCTCGTTTGCGTTTTTTGTACTGCATAAAACGCCCCCAAATGGCTTTTTTTACGAACAATTCGTCATCGTTGGAAAGAAATCTGGTTTCGATTTGCGTTACAGCCTTTCTAAGACCCGCCTGTTCGCCGTTTTTTATGGCATCTTCGATGGCTTGTGCCAGCTGATACAGCAGTTGGGCGGCTCGCTGCTCGTGCCTGGAAAACTCCCAAATTAAATTTGCAACGGGAATCAAAATTAGCGGAGCAAGAACTATCGCAAAGTTAAAAAGGTTGACAAACAGAAAAATCGGCAACGCAATCGCACAAAGCCAGCAGAAAATTACCGCCCATATCATGCCGCCAGCCTTGGTTTGCTGAATATTCGCCTGTTTTCGGTACGCCGCAATTTGCTCGTGTTTTATGTCAAGCCAAGCGTTTTGGTCAAGTGTGTCCATTTTAGTCCGCTCCTTTCTTGTTTTCACTAGATGTATCTTCCGTGTAATATTTTTCCGCCAGCCGAGATGCCTCATCGTCCGCATCTCCCAGCGTTTGGAATCCGCGCCGCAAGAGTTCGTCCGCTTTATCGTCGGCGGCTTTTTTTCTGTCCTTTGCACGACTTCGCAGCATCAAAATGTAGATTATCAGTGCGATTGCGGCAACAACGGCGACAACCGCCAAAATTTCAGTTGGATATGGCAAAATCTCGTACGGAAAAATTATCCCAACCAACGCCAAAATAACAATAATAATCAGCCCCGCCATAATAAAACTGCCGCACCCAGGGGCACGATTTAATTTTTCTTCCTCGGTCATAATTTCTAGCCCTCCAAGAATTTTTTAATCTTGCTCAACTATTATTATGTATTTTTTGCGGGAGGAAGTCAAGGGGGAATTTTTGAAAAACTTGCAAAAACCCCCGCCGCCTGTTACAATATAAAAAAGGAGTGAACCAAATGAACAATTCAGCCGACAATCCCGACAATCCCGCCGATACATATGATACATACGATACAGACGAAAAAACATTGATAGAAATTCACAGGGATATAAAAAATTTGCCCGAAATAATCTACACCCAAGAGGAGATAGACAAGGCAAGGGACGAATTAACGCTAATGAACCACCGAGTATTTATGGGGACTTTCGCCGACAACAAGCACAACAACGTAATCACGAACTTAATAGGCGGCGTGCGGCAACTTCACAAACTGCCGCCAATCCCGCCAATAGAGAACACCCAAGTAGAAAACCCCGATATATACGACATAATACGGAGACAAATGTTTTCCGATTTATCGGGAACGGGCAATTTGATTAGCATAATCCTCGAGATACAAGCCCAAGCCCAAGCTGGTTATGCCGCTAGGGGCATTATAACAACGGGCAACGCCATGCGAAAAGACTTCAAGATAGGCGACGATTACACCAAAGCCCCAGACGTAGTAACCGTGCACCTTTTGGGGTTTAGATTGCCCGAGTTAAAGGGCATAAAAAATTTTTGCTCACGGATAATAAACGCCGAATATGAGAGCGGAAGACCGTTTTTGGCGGAAAAATATTCCACATATTTTGTGGAACTGCCTAAAATGCCGAAAACAAAGGCAAAATTGCCAAAAGAATATCATACTTTGTGGGATTTTTGCCATATTTTCAAAACCAAAATGAAAAATTTAGAGGAGGAAGTAAAAATGCAAGCAATAACAAATCCAAGTGTTTTAGAATTGGCAGATGCGGCGAAAAAAACCGTCGCACCAAATGAGTTTATTACGGAAGAAATGCGTTTTAAGCGGGAAATTGAGGCTCTTGGGGAGTATCTGCGGCGAGGGAAAGAGGAAGGGGAAAAACAAGGAGAAGAAAAACTGCTACTTCTTGCCCTAAGGAACAATGTACCCAGAATGATAATAGACAAAATATGCGAAGATGCAGGAATAACCAAAGTCCGCCTTGCCAAGTTAATGAGACAGCTGTAAACCCAAATTGAAAGGATATGAACAAATATGCAGTTGATAGGTTATGCAGGTAGCCCAGAATGGGTAGATGCAATGAAAAAAGCCGCTACACCAAATGATGTTGTTACAGAAGAAATGTGTTTTAAGCGGGAAATTGAGATTCTTGGGGAGTATCTGCGGCGAGGAAGAGAGCAAGGAAGAGAGCAAGGAAGAGAGCAAGGAGAAAAGATAGGAGAAAAGCGAGGAGAAGAGCGCGGAAAGATGCAAGGAAAAGAGCAAGGAAGAGAAGAAATGCTACTTTTTGCCTTAAGGAACGATGCACCCCAACCGCTAATAGACAAAATGTGCAAAGGTGCAGGAATAACCAAAGCCCGCCTTGCCAAGCTAATGGAACAGGTGTAAACCCAAAATAGAAGTTGGATTTATAGGGAAAATTTAAGCTAATAAAAACGGGCAGGTGCTACCTGCCCGTTCCGCCCGTTTTTCGTATTAGGTCGTTTTGCTAACTTTCAAACAATATCTTCTCCAACCCCAAAATGCCGCATTTTCGGGCGAAGTTTTCGTTGGGTTCGGATAATATTCGGCTGTCGGCGGGGTAAAATTCCGATAAATCGTAATCATCGTCAAACAGAGCCGAGCATCTCGTAAAATATCGTTGCTCCATTTTGGAAAATGTTTCTTGCGGCAATTTTAGCAACAGCGAAAACTTTGCAGAAATCGGGAAAACTTGCGGTTCGGTATATCCAAATTTTAACAAATCTTGTCGCAATTTTTGCAAACTTTCGGTTATGGAATCATTGTCAACATCAAAATTGTCAACCTTGTTTAGCATAAAAATCAGCTTATCTTTTGGCACGTTTTCGGCAACGTATTCAAGGTGTGCCATGTCGTCTTCTGTGCCTAGCTTGTCGGCGTTGAAGATGTAGATAACTTTGTCGTAAATTTCGGTGGAAAGTGCATTGTGCGTAACGGCGGCGTGTTCTGGGTTTAGGGCGGCGTTTACGCCAGGCGTGTCGATTATTGTAACAAGTTTTGTCGGCGTTATCCACGTTTTGAACGGCTTGGGATTATTTGTAAAATAGCCAATTTCCGCCGTGAGAGCCTCGGCGGCGGATTCGGCTTGCTTTTCGCCGATTAGTGCGTTTATTAGCGTAGATTTTCCCGCACTCATTGTGCCTGTTATTATTATGCGAAGTTCGGTTGCTTGGCGAAGTTGGGTTAGTTTGGCGATGGTTTCTTCTTGGGCTTGGATTCTTGCGGTTAATCGGGCGATTTTTTCGCCGTTTTGGTTAGGTTTTTCGCTAAAATTTTCGCTAGAATTTTCGCCAACGTTGTTAGTCGTTTTTTCGTCCGCAAGTTCAATGATTGCTTTGGCTAATTTTAGCTCTAGTTCGTCAATGAGTTTTTGGTGGAACGCTATTTCGGTTTCACATTCATGTTGCTGACTTTTGATTTTTTGGCGGTTTGCGCCCTCTTGCTTGAAAATTGGACTATGCCTAATGTCGTACAAATCTGCTTGCCTTACCTTGACGTATCGATTTTTAAGTAGCAATTCTGCACGAATTTCTCCAATTTCCCTCTGTAGTTCGTCTTTTGTTCTCATTTCATAATCCTCCTATGTACACAAAAACAAGCAAACAATCGCCCAAAAACGGGAAAAGTTTGCTTGGATGCGGTTATTTTTTTTGGGGGCAACTAAATTAGACGAGATTTTTTGACGAAAGACGGTCTTGTCTTGTCTTGTCTTGTCTTGTCTTGTCTTGTCTTGTCTTGTCTTGTCTTGTCTTGTCTTGTCTTGTCTTGTCTTGTCTTGTCTTTCGATTA
>WRKK01000335.1 GCA_009782245.1 Defluviitaleaceae bacterium
CTTTTTTTTGTTAAGTTGGTGCTTATGGGGCTCTGCCCCCCGCCTGCCGGCGGGCAGGCACACCCCGCAAGGGAACGCGTCCCCTTGACCCCGCAAAATTTTTAATGTAGTTATAACACCAAAAATAAAACTCTGTATGTGCTTGAAAAAAATCAGAAAAAATCAAAAAACCAAAACGCAAAAAACAACAAAAAAACTGAACTCCGCCAAAAAGGGGAGTTCAGTTTTTTATGCAGTTGACAGGACTTGAACCTGCAAGGTCTAGGACCACTAGATCCTTAGTCTAGCGCGTATACCAGTTCCGCCACAACTGCATTTTTTTATTTTTTATCCTTACCACAAAACCATTATACTACGGCGTTTGCATTGTGTCAAGTTTTTTTTGAAAATAAAATTATTTTTTCTTAACAAATTATCACATTAGCTTGTATCGGAATGTGGGGACGGGCGACCGACCCGCCTATCGGACGGGCAGGGGACGGTCGCCCCTACAACAAGGCACCCGTTCCCCACAAAATGCCCATCGCAAATTTAACCCATACATTATTAATTTACCACCAAAAAACCATAAAAAAATTAGCGGGTCAAGGGGCGCGCTCCTTGCGGGGTCAAGGGGCAGCGCCCTTGCGGGGTGTGGGGCAGCGCCCCACGGTTTTAAGGTTTTTAATATTTTTTCGCACTATTCACAAGTGGTAAAATTTGTGTTAAAATAATTTTATGGATACTATAAATTTTATGCACCAGCCAGTTATGTTAAATGAAATATTGGCAAATTTGCAAATAAAGCCTGGCGGCGTTTATGTAGATGGCACTTTGGGCGGCGGCGGACATAGTGCCGCTATTGCCCAAAAACTTACCGAAAATGGCTTGCTGGTTGGCATTGATAAAGACGGTGCTGCTCTTGCCGCCGCTACGCAAAAACTTGCCGCCGCTAAGTTTACTGCCGTCCGCAACAGCCACGAAAACATTACGCAAATATTACAATCCCTTAAAATAACCAGCGTAGACGGCTTTTTGCTAGATTTAGGCGTTTCTTCCCACCAATTAGATACGCCGCAACGTGGTTTTTCTTTTAGATACGATGCTCCGCTGGATATGCGAATGGACGACCGTGCTGATTTTACCGCTTATACGCTCCTTAACAGCTACTCCGAAAAGCAACTTACCGCCATTATAAAAAATTACGGCGAAGAGCGTTTTGCAAAACGGATAACAAAAGCCATAATCAACAACCGCCCAATAAAAACCACGCTACAGCTAAGCAACATAATTATCCAAGCCGTGCCAAAAACGCCAAAACAACAACTGCACCCCGCCACCAGAACGTTCCAAGCAATACGCATAGCTGTAAACGGCGAACTTATCGGACTTTCGCAAACTATTAAAGATATGTCCGCCGCCCTTGCAACCAACGGCCGCATTTGCATTATAACGTTCCACTCGCTCGAAGACCGCATTGTTAAACAAACTTTCAAACATCTATCCGACCCGTGCCAATGCCCAAAAGATATTCCCTATTGCGTCTGCGGCGAAAAACCAACCCTAGCCATAATCACAAAAAAACCCATATACCCCACACAACAAGAAATCTCAACAAACCCACGGGCAAGCAGCGCAAAATTACGTGTAGCAGAAAAATTATGACTTAAATCAACTTCAAAACCGTGGGGCTCTGCCCCACACCCCGCCAAGGCGCTGCCCTGGACCCGCAAGGGGATTCTCCCCTTGACCCCATAAAATTTTTAATCTTTAATAAAAAAGAAAGGAGCAACCAATATGAACGCCGTTAGAAAGCCAGAATATGTGTATAAAGTGCCGCCGAACAGACAACCTCAACGGCGTAACCCGCCACGCAAAACAGCTAGAACAACGCCGAAAGTGCAGGTGAAAAATGGCACAGGGCATCAAATGCGTAAAACTAGCCAGCCAAAACAGTTGAGCCAAAAAAAGGTCAAAAAAACCCAAAAAAGCCGTGCGTTAAAATCTGTTGCGGCGATAAAAACCAAAACAATCGAATATATCCGTTTTGATACGCAACCGTACCGAATCCCGAAACATATACTGTTTAGCATATTGCTAATTTTTGCGATGGGCGTGGGAATGGCGGCAACTTTGGCGTATTTGCAACATATGCGGTTTGAAATTGGCAGAACCAGAACAGCCATTCAAAGCCAACAAGACGAAAATTTGCGAACACAGGCGGAAATAACACGCCACTTTACCGTCGAAGAAATAGCCGAAATAGCCCAAACACGCCTAAATATGCACCCGCCAGATATTTCGCAAATAATACACATTAGCGTGCCGCGCGAAAGTTACGTTGTACAAAGTGCCGCCCCCGCTGTTCAAGAAACGCAAAATGTGTTACAATTATTGTGGTATCAAATTAGAAATTGGTTGGGAGTGTAATTATGACAAATAAAAATCCGAAAAATAGGCAAAAAATTAGCCAGGCAAAAAAATTAAGAACCTTTCGCAACAGGCGCGTAGCCTTTGTTGGCGTTATTTTAACCTTGGCTATTGGCTACTTGCTGGCGAACATTACTTACATAACGGTAACTTTTGGTGCAGAATTTGAACGGGCAGCCGTGCGGCAACTTGTAATAAACCGCCGCAATCTGGAACGTGTCATCGACCCCGCACATGGCGGCGTTTTGGATAGAAACCGCCAGCCGCTTATTGACAACGAGGTGGTTTACCACGTTGCATTAGATGTAACCGTGCTTAATTCGCTAGTAGAAAATGAGCGGAATTTAGAACTTAGAGCGGGAATTATCCAAACTTTACACGAAGAGCTTAATATTCCGCACGATGTTTTATTGGGATTTGTTGACCCTTATTCGCCCACTTTTATCGATACCCGCTGGCGAGTTTTGGCAAGCCAAGTTCCCGCCCAAATTGCGTTGCCGTTAGCCGAACTGCCGCACGTTCATTTGGAACAAGCCGCTTTGCGCCGCTTTCCAGACCCGTATCTTGCACCGCAAGTTTTGGGCTTTGTGCGTGGCGATGCCGCCTGGGGGCTAGAACTGCAATATCAACAGGAAATGGCTGGCGACCCTGGCCGCATTTTTCGCTCGTTTCAGCAGGGAGCGGCCTCTACAATAGAGAATATTCCCGCACGAGATGGGCATTGGCTAGTAACCACGCTAGATAGCAGTATTCAACGCGCCGCCCAACGAATCGTGGAAGATGCCGCACACAATTTTGGCGCAGAATACACTAGCCTAATAGTTATGAACCCAAACACAGGCGAAATTTTGTCAATGGCTCAATGGCCGTCCTTTCCGCTAGATTCACCCGACGACGGCACTCGTTTTACCGATCCCGCCGTTTCCAATTTTTGGGAACATATGTCGGTGGACGAACAGCTTGCTCATAAGTTGCGTATATGGCCAAATTTTGGCGTTAGCCGCAGTTTCGAGCCTGGCTCGGTTTTTAAGCCGTTCGTAACCGCCGCCGCTTACGAGGAGGGGCTTATCGATGTGCTCTCCAGCCATTTCTACTGCTCGGGGGTGCGTGTTGTTGCTGGCGAAGAAATCCGCTGTTGGTTGCGTAGCGGACACGGCAGCCTTAACCTCGTTGAGGCGTTGATGGTTTCGTGCAATCCCGCAATGATAGAGGTTGCACAGTTGCTAGGTCGGGATATTTTCTACAGCTACCGCAACGATTTTGGTTTTGGCAACTTTACAGGTATCGATTTACCAGGCGAATCGCCCGTTTCTAGCCCTGCTGTTATGTACACGCTGGCACAGCTTAATCCTGTGGAACTCGCCACTAGTGCGATGGGGCAAGGTTTTAACGCAACTCCGATACAAACAATAAACGGCTTTGCGGCATTGATAAACGGCGGATATTTAATGCGCCCGCATCTTGTTTCGCAAATAATAGATGCCCAGGGCAATGTTATAAACGAGACCGCGCCAACGGTTGTCCGCAACGTTTTATCTACCGATACGTCCGATTTTATCCGTGTAGCTTTGCAGGACGTTATGTTGCCAGCTGGCACGGGCAGCATGATAGCCATTGACGGCTTTTCTATCGGCGGCAAAACTGGCACGGCAGAGCAGGGCGTTCCACGGGGCGATTGGGTTGTTACTTCGTTTGTTGGCTATATGCCCGTTGAAAACCCGCAGTTTTTGGCACTTAGCATTGTTTATCGCCCAGAGGATAATTATATTTCGTCGGGCGGCTCGGCGGGTATGATGGTGCGGGATCTTTTTTCCGAGATTATAAACGAGCGGCACATACAGCCCGACGGCACGGGGCAAACGACAGGCTTTATATTAGATGCAAACAGCGAACTAATGCCAAACTTTTCGGGTATGCAGTTGCGGGAAGTTACGCCGATATTGAATAATATGGGCAACGATTTTCAGGTTGCTAGTCGTGGCGCGGTAGTTTCGCACCACATACCTGGCCCAAATCAGCCAATAACGCCAGCTACAACAATATTTTTATATTTAGACGGCGATATTTCTGATTTAGACGATTTGGTTTTTATGCCTAATTTGGTGGGTATGCGTTTAGATTTAGCACGGGAGCATCTATCGGAAGCGGGGCTTATTCCAGTAATAATCAACGATGCACCCACAGGCCGCATAGATTGGCGGAACAACCCAACCGCAACCGAAGACGAAACCACCGTAGTTGACACCGATGTTTGGCAAATAGAGCGACAGTTTCCAGCGGCGGGTTCGCATATTCAGCGTGGCACACAAGTAAGGTTGCGGGCTGTTCCGCAATAAACGCAAAAATTATCAAACAACAAAATGGAGGATCTTATGACGATACTAGAGAACTATTTCAAGTTAAAGGAAAACAAAACAACGATTTCAATAGAAGTAATGGCAGGACTGACCACGTTTTTCACGATGGTGTACATTTTGGCGGTTAATCCTCAAATTTTGAGTGCCGCTGGCATGGAGCCAGGCGGGTTATTTACCGCAACAGCCATAATATGTATAGTTGGCACGCTAATAATGGCGCTTGTGGCAAAATATCCATTTGCGATAGCGCCTGGCATGGGATTAAATGCGTTTTTTGCCTTTGTTGTCGCCGATATAGTCGGCTGGCAAACGGCGTTATTTTTGCTACTTATCCAGGGCGTAATTTTTATGCTTTTAGCGTTGGCAAAATTCCGCGAGGCAGTTTTTGATGCAATACCGCGCAACATGAAATTATCAATCGGAGTTGGCGTGGGTTTGTTTATAACGCACATTGGTTTTCAGAATGCTGGTTTTATTGTCGGCGACCCTGCAACATTGGTTGGATTGGGCAATATTCAAAGTTTAACGGTGCTGTTATTTTTGGTGGGTTGCGTTGTAACGGTGGCACTACTCCAAAAAGGTTTCAAAAGCGGCATATTTTTAGGGATAATTTTGGTGTATGTTCTGGGCTTGATTGCCGAACTGGTTGGGCTGTACGAGCCTGGCGTACATGGCTATTCGCTTGTTCCTGGCGGTGTGGTATCTTTGCCGCCCTCTATTGCAACGGTTAGCCTTGTTACCAACTGGCAAGAGGTCAGTTTTGTTGGTGTCGGCGTTTTTACGATTATTTCGTTAATACTGGTGTTGCTTTTTGTTGAGGCGATAGACACGGTTGGCACGTTGATAGGCGTATCTGAACGGGCGGGCTTTTTGGATAAGGACGGCAAGCTGCCACGGGTTGGCGCTGCCTTGTTTGCAGATGCCTCTACTACAGCGTTGGGAGCGGTTGTGGGTACTTCCACTAGCACTACTTATATAGAAAGTGCGACGGGCATTCAGGCGGGAGGCCGCACGGGGCTTACTTCGTTGGTTACAGCTGGTTTGTTTTTTGTGGCGATGTTCTTTTGGCCGATATTTGCCGTTGTGCCAGCTTTTGCGACTGCACCTGCGTTAGTTATTGTTGGCTTGTATATGGTATCGATGGTACGCAAAATGGATTTTGACGATTTTTCGGAATCGTTCCCCGCATTTTTAGTTATGATAATAATGCCGCTTGCTTATAGCGTCTCGGACGGTATGGTTTTTGGCGTTATTAGCTACGTTTTACTAAAGTTAATATTGGGCAGGGCAAAAGAAGTATCTTGGGTAATGTATATGCTGGCGGCTGTTTTTGTGCTGAAATTGGCGTTTCCTTATTAGACGGCAGGCACCCCGCAAGACGGAACGGGCGACCGTCTCGGTCGCCCGTTTGCCCCATTCCGATTTAGCCTAAATGTATGCAGGTGGGGGTGTTGCCCCTAATGTCATTAACTTAAACGATTTATGGGGGACGGGCGACCGACCCGCCTGCCGCGGGCAGGGGACGGTCGCCCCTACAATATGCGTCCCCGCCCGCCTGACGGCGGTCAGGTAGGGGCGACCGTCTCGGCCTGCCTGTCGGCAGACAGGTCGCCCGTTCCCCCATTCCGACATTTCTACAACATAGCTAAAGTTAATGACATTGTGTTGCCCCTCCCGCCTGTGGCGACAGGCTAATTTTTAACATAGTATCATAGTATCATTGCGTAATGAACAAAATCAATTTAAGGCTTAAATTACATTTGCAAAATCTACCACAAACCCTAAGAAAGGAGCATTAACCTTGAAAAATCTAGCAATATTAACAATAACGCTATTTTTGGCGTTTATATCCCACACAACAACCCAAGCCGCCGAGCCGCAAATTTCCGTTATTCTCAACGACAACGCCGTTATTTTTGAAGATGTGCAACCCATGATTATAAACGATAGAACAATGATACCGCTACGTGGCGTATTTGAAGATATGGGCTTTAGTGTTGTATGGGATTCTCCAACGGCAACCGCCGCAATTAGCAACGACAGCACAACAATTTTAGTGCGGGAAAACGTTGATTTTATAACCGTAAACAACGAGCAAGTTTTTGGAGACGTTTCGCCGTTTATTCATAATGGGTGGTTTATGTTGCCCTTGCGGCTAGTTGCGGAATCTACTGGTGCAACCGTGGATTGGAACGCTGAAACTAACAGCGTTGTCATTTCA
Organism: Defluviitaleaceae bacterium; assembly: GCA_009782245.1. Taxonomy (GTDB): domain Bacteria; phylum Bacillota; class Clostridia; order Lachnospirales; family WQUN01; genus WRKG01. The sequence continues at coordinate 6,988 of WRKK01000335.1, forward strand.
ATAGATGACACCGCCGTTGAAATATTAACAGCCACCATAGAATTTGTGGAACATTTAGGCGAGCCAAACTTTATAAATTTGCATATTCAAAATAATGCGGACGTTCCTGTTTTTATAGACGATAATAATGTGTCATGGTTTGACTTTTTTGACGGCACTAGGTGGGATAGATTACAAATTAGCACCGATTTTTTAATACCGCAGACACTCGTGCTCGTGGCAATACAGCCAAATTCAACGCATACAATTTTACACGCGCCAATAGATACATTTTTTCATTTGCGAGGTTCGGGTTTGTATAGGATACGGCGAGGGTATGCCTTAACCCCTGCGGAATTGGCTATTCCACGGTTTGAGGTAATTGTTGAGTTTTATTTGGAAGTGGACGAGTAATAATTGCCAAACAAAAACATGAAAGGGAAAAATCATGCAAGGTGCAATAAACAGCAAAATCAGCTTATTTTCGTCTCTTCCAAGGCACGGCAGGTTAGTTTCTGGGTTTAGCGGCGAGATTGATTTTAGATATAGAGAAGAGATTCGGTCGTTTAGCATATCCAAATTTTCTGAGCAATATGCACTGGCTTGTTTCAGCGACCATAGATTTTCGCTAATAGCCGCCGAAACTTTCACAGGCACAAAAGCCGAAAGAGAGGGATTAAATTACGTTCAGCCAGATTTTATGCTATTTAGGAACAACCCTTTTTTCGAGATAGAGGGAGAACTACGGATGATTGGTTGCCCCGATTTTATTGTGGAGGTTTGGTCAAAAGGGAACGATAAGGAACACAGGCAGTTTAAGCAAAGTTTGTACTCCACTTCAGATGTAACCGAACATTGGTATTTAACGCAAACAAGCAACAAAGTAGAGCGGTACAAAGGGGCTAAAAAATTGCCGAACACTTCGCTAAAGAAAATTATGGAAACTGAATGTGGGTTGACGTTTGATTTAACTTATTTAGCGAGATAAAATGTGGGTGGCTGCACCTTTCGCAGACACCCACAAAAACAAAAAATCCAAAATTATCTTTATTTTGGATTTTTTATCTTGCAATATTTTCACAATTCCAAGAATTTTGCCTACTCGGTGATTTGAATAATATTCATTAGCACAGCAATTCCAGCAACTCCTGTCGCCACTTCTCCATATCATACCAACCGCAACCAAAACAGCCATCTTCCGCTGATTTTCCCCTTGTTGGAATCGCCGAATCCCAATCTTCGCCGCCATGATAAAAATATTTTATCCCAAAAGGATACTGCCGTTTGCCAGTTTGAAAGCACGTTCTGCAAACTTCACGCTTTTGTTGATTGCGTTGATTGGTAAGCAACTGGAATTTTTGGCTAATTTCCTCGTCTGTCATGCTGTCTGAATTTTCCTCTTTTGTGTTTTCGTCCCAACGAATTTCTGGAAATTTGTGATCTGGCAACAAATGTGCCGTTTTTTTGCTTTCGTAAACATCGTAATTTTGCAAAACCTCTAAAATCCGCTTTCTAAGCTGTTTTGACCATGTTTCGTAACCGCCGCCTGTAAAAGCCCTTGGAATCGGCAATAAAATAATATTTGTCGTATTTTTTTCACAAATGGGGCAAAATCTCGCCGTATCTGTGGCGAGCGTGTAGCCAAATTCTTTCAAATCCTGGATTCTTCTAGCAAAATTGGGATTTTGTGGCAGTTCGTGCTTGTTGCATTTCCAACCTCCTTGTGCCAATATGTCAAAAAACTCCTTAGTTGTAGCGGCGTTGGGTTTTTCTTCTCGCCAAAATTGCTCCTCGGCGGAAAGCCATTCTGACGGTGGCGTTTTCTCCATTATGTTGTAAATTTTTTCAATATAATCAGAAATTTCCTCGTCCGTCTGCAAATTTACACCTGTTCTGCGGTATTCTACGGGAATCCAACCGTGCCAATCGCCGTGCGGCAAAGCAAAACTTACGTCAACATATTTCTCCGTTGCCTTTGCGTGGGATTTTAATTGCTGTTCGTTAATTTTAATTTTGTCATTCTCGCAATAAATCATTCAAATATTCCTCCATAAATAGCTTGTAAGGCTCTATTTGCAAGCCTTTTGCAATTTTTCCAACGTTCAAAATAGTAATGTTTCGCTTGCCACGTTCCACAAAGCTGATGTACGTTCTGTGCAAGCCACATTCTTCCGCCAATTTTTCTTGCGAAAAACCCAGTTTTTCCCTTGTTAATCGCATTGTTTTGGCAAAAAGTTTTTCAATTTCCATTTGGTACTTCCTTTCTTTTTGATTGTATGATATAATAAAGTAGACTTATATGTCTACATACTATAAGTAACAACGAGGTGCAAAAATGGCAATAAAGACGGTTGGTAGCGTGTGTTCTGGGATTGAGGCTGCATCGGTAGCTTGGCAGGGTTTGGGATTGAAATTTGAATGGTTTGCGGAAATTGCCGATTTTCCCAGTAAATTGCTTGCGGAAAAATATCCTACAATTCCAAATCACGGCGATATGGCAGGGCTTGCGGATAAAATATTAGCGGAAGAAATAGCCGCTCCCGATTTGATTTGCGGAGGAACGCCTTGTCAAGCGTTTTCTTTGGCTGGCTGGCGGCAAGGTTTGGCGGACGACCGAGGAAATTTAACACTTGCATTTGTGGATATTGTGAATGCAACGGATAAAATCCGCAAAAACGCCCATTTGCCACCGACCGTTGTTTTTTGGGAAAATGTAGAGGGCGTATTAAAGGACAAAACGAACGCTTTCGGCTCTTTTGTGTCATCTTTAGCGGGTTTGGGCGAGGTTTTAACTCCCAAAAAATGGGCAAATGCAGGATTTATCAAGGGCAAACGCAATGTAGCTTGGCGAGTTTTAGATGCAAAATATTTTGGATTACCGCAACAACGGCGGCGTTTGTATGTTTTGGCGGGCAATATAGATGTAGCAAACGTGCTTTTTGAGCATTGTGAAAATGGCGAAAATCTGCAAAAATCTGCAAAATACCCAAGTTCGGAGTTGAATTTTAGTAAAAATGGCGATAATTTTGAAATTTTCCGAGAATACACGGATTGTCTGTACTCGTCATACGGCACAAAATGGAACGGAAACGCCGCAGCTTATAACGGCTCGCTGTATGTAGTGCAAAATGGGCGTATTCGCAGACTTTCGCCGCTAGAATGTGAGCGTTTAATGGGATTTCCAGATAATTACACAAATATAGCAGGTACAAAACGTACCAACCGTTATCAAGCAGTGGGCAATTCTTGGGCGATTCCTGTTGTGCGGTGGTTGGGCGAGCGGATTTTAGCTGAGCAACAAAGCAAATTTTCCTTTGATAGACTTGTTGGCAGCGGTAATTTTTGGGATTTTCACGAAAGTCCAATAATTTGCGAAAACGGATTTGTCAATGTTTCAGAAACCCCACAAAATACGATTTTTGGTAATATGCAAAATATAGTTGACAGCAACGCTCCTAAAGAAATATACATTTCGCCAGTCGGTTGTAATGGAATTATCCGCCGAAAAGCCGAACGCAACTTGAAAATAAATTCTCGATTAGAAGAGGTTTTGTTGCGAATTTCGCAAGAAATGTCGGCGGAGGAGATTGAAAGGCGGTCGAGGGTTCAAAAGCGTGGGAACAAAAGCAAGTTGAATGTAAGAGGCGAAATGGAGCAAATTTATTTGAATTGAGTATCTTATATTTGATTTGGTATTTTTACATTTCTAAATTTTATTGGCATAATATCTCGTGCCGCAAAATTAAAGCAAAAAAATGGGGCGAAAATTTCACCCCGTTTTTTTATCAACCTACTCCACCTACTGCGACATAAACAACTTATAATACTCCTCTTCCCTAGCCAACAACTCCGCATTTTGGATTTTTTATCTTGCAATATTTTCACAATCCCAATAAAAAAGTAAAATTGCTAGTTTTACACAATTCCAAAATTATTTTATGTACATTTTGCATAAAAAATATTCAAAAATACCCAAAAATTTCGTAAATAATCGCTCTTGACACGATATATATATATATATACTGAACATAGTCGTTATTTTGACTTGCATTAAAAACGCATAAATATGCAATGTATGGCTCTGCACGAGCCGAAGATGCAAGTATACATAATACCAAGTTAAGGAAAGGTGATGTATTTATGAATATAGCTAAGAACATAGTAAACAAATACTATGCACAAAAATACTATAATAGTGGGTTGAGCCATTACAAAAAAGGGCAATACGAAAATGCACTAGCTGATTATACTAAAGCTATAGTTCTTGACCCTAATTACGCAGGTTATGCTAATCGTGGTAATTGCTACTATGTATTAAAGCAATACGAAAATGCAATAGCTGATTATACTAAAGTTATAGTTCTTGACCCTAATGTCGCAAACTACTATGGTATTCGTGGCTTTTGCTACTATGCATTAAAGCAACACGAAAATGCAATAGCTGATTTTACTGAAACAATAGAGCTTGACCCTAATAACACAGACTGTTATTTTGCTCGCGGCGTTTGCTACGATTATTTAAAGCAATACCAAAATGCAATAGCTGATTTTACCAAAGAGATAGATCTTAACCCTAGCAAAATCATAAGCTATTATAGGCGTAGTAACAGTTATCGTGCTCTAGGGCAACACAAAAATGCAATAGTTGATTGTACTAAAGCTATAGATCTTGAACCTGATGATCCACTCTGCTATTGTAGCCGTGGTGAAAGTTATTATATTTTAAAGCAATACGAAAATGCAATAGCTGATTTTACTAAAGATATAGAGCTTACAGAAGATGCTAGTGCCTATAATAATCGTGGCACTTGCTACTATAATTTAAAGCAATACGAAAATGCAATAGCTGATTATACTAAAGCTATAGATCTTGACCCAGAATATGCTAGTGCCTATTGTAATCGTGGTATTTGTTACTGCTATTTAAAGCAATACGAAAATGCACTAGCTGATTATAATAAAGCTATAGAGTTTAACCCAAAATATGCTCGTGCCTATGATAATCGTGGTAATTGCTACTATGATTTAGAGCAACACGAAAATGCACTAGCTGATTATACTAAAGCTGCGGATATACGTAATAGTCTTGCAGAGCAATACGAAAAACAAAGGGCTGATTATGAAGTTGTTGTAGAGCAATACAAAAATGCAATAGCTAGTTATACTAAAGTTATAGGACTTGACCCAAATAATTCAGATTATCGCGATAGACTTAGAGACTGTTCTCAAAAGTTAGAACAATACGAAAAGAATAACGCCAAAAAGGAGTGATATATTTATGAGTACAGCAAAAAGCTACTATAATAATGGGTTGAGCCACTACGAAAAAGGGCAATACGAAAATGCAATAGCTGACTATACCAAAGCGATAGAGCTTGACCCATCTAAGTATCTCCTCTATGATAGACTCTTGCTGTCCGATATTGAAACCACCATGGAGGGCGAGTTTGTATTTGTCAAGATAGGTGGTATCGACTGGCGTGTACTTGACGTTAAAAACAACCAAGCCCTACTGCTTAGCGAGTTAGTATTAAAAGCAAACCTATACCACTCTGAAGATGAATATATAAAATGGAAAAATTGTGCCCTCCGCCAATACCTCAACAACGATTTCTACAACAAATTCTCCGACAACGACAGGAGTAGAATCGCCAAAAAGACAATTCCCAACAAAAATAACCAATGGTATGGAACGCCAGGCGGCAACGACACCACCGACAACATTTTTCTGCTTAGCCTTGAAGAAGTGATACAATATTTTGGCGATAGTGGGCGGTTGAAATATCCACTAAACGAGAAAAACAAGAGTTATCACTATTATCTTAGTGATGAATTTAACGATAAACGAATTGCAATGGGGCGCTCGGGTTTGACTAATTACTGGTGGTTGCGGTCGCCTGGCCGCAATAATGACCGTGCCGCCTATGTCAATTATGAAGGCCATGTCATAGTGAGTGGCGATGTTGTCTCGGAATTTGGCGGCGTTCGCCCTGCCTTGTGGCTAAACCTATAAATCGTAAAGGAGTAAACCATTATGCGAATATTTTCAAAAATGCAAAAGTTATTGGGGTATAATTCCCTGCAAATAGGGCAAATAACCCCATTCGGCGGCTACGATTGGCAAGTGCTAGACATACAAAACAACCAAGCCTTACTGCTTAGCGAGTTAGTATTAGAAAAACGCCCATACAACACCACCCAAACCCCCATAACATGGGAACAATGCACCTTACGCCGCTACCTCAACAATGATTTCTACAACAAACTCCCCCAAAATGGCAAAATCGCACAACGCACCATTCCCAACAATAACAATCAATGGTTCGGCACGGACGGCGGCAACGACACCACCGACCACATTTTCCTACTTAGCTTAGATGAAGTGGTGCAGTATTTTGGGGATAGCGGACAGTTGAAAGTTAAAAATAAAAGTCCTATTTCTTGGGGGATTGAAGACCAATTTAACGATAAACGAATAGCACGAGACACATCAGGTGCGGCTGCGTGGTGGTGGTTGCGGTCGCCTGGCAAACCTACGTACATTGCTGCCAGTATCCACCGTAAAGGCTATGTCAATGTATGCGGCTACGACTACGACGTGGTGGGGGAGGGCGGCGTTCGCCCTGCCTTATGGCTAAATCTATAACCTAAAATCTTTTAATCAGAATCAGTTCGTCTGCGGCGAACTGATTCACACCGCAAAGCGGCACAATCAATCTTTTATCCGAAGAAAAGGTGATACATTCATGAAAACAGCAAAAGGCTACTATAAAAATGGATTTAACCATTGCAAAAAAGGGCAATATGAAAAAGCCATAGATAGCTTTATTAAAGCAATAGAGATTAAGCCTAAATACGCAGACGCTTATTTAGGACGTGGCGTAAGTTATTATGAACTTGGTCAGCACGAGAAAGCAATAAATGACTATAATATAGCGATAATTCTTAAGCCCAAGTATTGGATTGCTTATAATAATCGTGGCGTTTGTTACCAGAAGTTAGAGCAATACGAAAATGCAATAGCTGATTTTACCAAAACTATAAAATGCAAACCTAAGATGTCGCTTTATGCTCCCTACAATGAACGTGGTTTAAGTTATGCTAAGTTGGGGCAGCATGAAAAAGCGATAGAAGATTACTCTAATGCACTAGAGTGTAAATGGCTTAAACAAGCGAAGTCTGAATGTTACGCTAAACGAAGTGTAAGCTATGCTGAAATTGGTAAGTACGAAAAAGCAATAGCTGATTTTACCAAATCTATAGAGCTTGACCCTAATAATTTGTATTATCTTGCGATAAACTTAGGGGCTATTATAAATAGGATAAAACCCGTTTCGTATTATTTTACGGTAGACTAGAGGCTGTTCTCAAAAGTTAGAACACGAAAAGAATAACGCCGAAGAGAAATAACTTTATTCCAAGTTATGCCGTTACAAGATATTTGCAAACGATTTTTACCAAATGCAAACCGCTTGCCAAGCGTAACTCCCAAAAACCCCCACATAAAAAGCGAGCCATTCACAACAGGCTCGCTTTTTTGCCATTTTCTATTTTAGTTATGTACAATATCGGCAAAACGCCGTTATAATACAGTTTTGATTTTTTTGATTATATTGCTGCTACTTTCCTGTAACAACTCCGTCAATTAACAACGCCATCAATGCGTATTGTGCCGCTAATGCTGTTTGCATCAATATAATCGCCGTTGTAATTTACGTTATTTACCGTTATGTTGCCCGATGTTGTCCGCATTGTGATGTCGCTGGCTACGCTGGAATTTTGCACATTTAACGCACCCGAAATCGCACGAGCGTAAAAACTATCCAGTTCCGCCAAATTTACCTGCACTCCGCCAGATGTGCTGTTAATGTGCAGTTCGCCTGTTGCGATTGTGTCGGCGGTTAGCGTGCCAGATATGCTGGATAAATTCGTGTTACTAGCAATAATATTGCCAATCTGCACTCCGCCAGAGGTTGTGCGTACTTCCAGGTCGCCGCCCAGCGAGATAAAATCCGCACTAATTCTGCCAGATATTGACCGAAAATTAGCGGCGTTTGCGTCAAAATTTAGCGCCGTTATGTTAGCACTAGTTCCAGAAATTTCTAGGGTGTTTGCCAAAAAATTGCCGCTATTGCCTGTAATATCAATGTTGCCGCTTACGCTTAAAATATCCAATAAATCAAAAATATTATCGGTATTTTCTGGAAAAAACACAGTAATAACGCCGTTTTGGCTGCTGTTATCGATTAAATTAAACCAGTTGCCTTGTGTCGCTGGCGGATTGGGCTGTGCGATTTCTAATGTTGTGCCTGTCAGCCTGTAGCGTGGCTGCTCGTTTTGCCCCTCGGAATTTTGCTCGTAAGTGATTAGTACGTGCGGATTGCTGTGCGGCGTTACTATAATGCTTATATTCCTTGAAGTTATGCGTAAATTGGATATTTCCGCAAGATTTAGCTGTAGTGTTTCTGGCAATAATTCCGCACTTTCAATGTCGTCAAATCTGCCGTCTACAAAATTGTTTACCAGGTTTACGTTGCGAATGGAGTTTGAAAATATAGTGATTCCTGCAAAAATAGTGCCTATAGCAATCGTTAAAAAAAT
>WRKK01000336.1 GCA_009782245.1 Defluviitaleaceae bacterium
CCCTACAATATGCGTCTCCGTAGGGGCGACCGTCCTCGGTCGCCCGTCCGTTTAAGCCCCAATTTTTCAATAAAAGTGTACGCAGGTGGACGGTCGCCCGTCTCCCTCCCCTATAATTATCCGTCCGTATTTTTTTGCCTGTCCGCAGTAGGCGGGTTAAGTTGATTTACTATAATAAAATTTTTTTCGGGGTATTTTTGTTTGCACCGCCGAAACAAGCCCACTTGCCCCGTTTGCAAAACTTGCTTTTTATACACCGCCGTGTTATACTGTTCACGTTGACATTGCTGACATTTATTTTTACGCACTAGACTTGTCCCAATACCATGTTGTACGATGCAAAACCCACAAAAATGGGGTCTTAATACAGTAAAAAATGTGCGGGGTCAAGGGGGCGCGCTCCCTTGCGGGTGTGGGCAGCGCCCACGGTTTTAAGGTTTTGAGACACGTCTATTATTTTCGGAGGATTTTATGAACACAGAAAAATTTTTAATGGCGGAACACGCCGCTTGCTTTGATTTTTTTTGGGATTGTGCTACGTCGGATACGGCGCGGTGCGGTTACGGGCTAGTTTTGGATAAAACCGAAAAAGGCTCGGAGAATGTTGCAAGCATTGCGGGCGTTGGTTTTGCACTAACGGCTTTGCCCATCGGCATCGAGCGGGGCTACATAACCAAAACAGCTGGCGAACAGCGAGCTGTTGGCACTCTTAAAACTTTTTTGCACCACGCCGACCACGAACACGGCTTTTTTTACCATTTTTTGGATATGCGAACCGCAAAACGCTATTTTGCCTACTACGACTGTGCATCTATCATAGATACATCGCTGTTTTTGAACGGTGCAATAACGGCGGCGGAATATTTCGGGGGCGAATGTGCCGAACTGTTCGAGCAAATTTTTGAGCGTGTAAACTGGGCGCTATACTACAACGAGGTTGACAATGTCTATTTTATGGGGTACGATCCCGCGCGGGGCGGCGGCTTTGGTGCTTGGGATATGTACGCCGAACAGCTTATGCAGTACATTCTGGGCGTGGCGCACCCAAAATATCCCGTGCCCGCCAAAATTTACAACGGTTTTCGCCGAGATTTAGGCGAATACGGCGGACACAGTTTCTACAACTCGCCAGCGGGTTCGCTGTTTACGCACCAATTTTCCCATGCGTGGTACGATTTCAAAAATACGGTTGACAAAGACGGCATAAACTGGTTTGAAAACTCCGTTTCGGCAAGCAAGGCGGCACGGCAGTATTCTATTGACAACCCAAAAGGGTTTATCGGTTTCCACAAAGATGCTTGGGGCTTATCGGATTGCCACGGGCCGCACGGTTACAGAGGTTACGGCACTCCGCCGTTTCACCCCAACTTGCGGGACATCAACGACGGAACAGTTCCGCCGCGCGGTGCGTTGGGTTCGCTGATATTCACGCCAAACGAGGTAATGGCGGCGTTTGAATATTATTGCAAAGTGCCAAACTTGCAAGGCCGCCACGGCTTAAAAAATTCCTACAACCAAGATTTAGCCTGGGTTTGCGACTTTGACATCGCCATTGACAAAGGGATAACGTTGCTAATGATAGAAAATTATTTCACGGGGCTACCGCAGGAGTTGTATATGCGGAATAGTTATGTTAAAAAAGCGGCAAAATTGCTGGGTTGGACGTAAATAATTATGCAACTTTAACTTAAAAATTAGCGGGTCAAGGGGCGCGCTCCTTGCGGGGTCCAGGGGCAGCGCCCTTGGCGGGTGTGGGCAGAGCCCACGGTTTTGATTTTTGAAAAGAGGTATTTTTATGTTGACATATTTTGTAATAGCACCAATACTAATAGCGGTATTTTTATATTTGTTGTCGTCGAGGTACATAGCTAAGTTGCTGGCGATACTAGTGCAGGCGGTATTTTTAGGGTTTACGTTTTTCTTGTTTATGCAGACGCGCGAAAGCACGATAATAACCGTTGTGGGCGGATATGAGTACACTTTGGGCATTGTCTTGCGAGCGGATATGCTGTCGGCGGCTTTTGTAATGCTAACTTCGTTTATATTTCTGATAACTGCTATTTATGCCCTAAATGAATCTTGGTCTAAGTTGTACTGGCTGTTGATTTATATTTGGCAGGGGCTGATTATCGGCATATTTTTAGTGCGAGATTTTTTTAATGTTTTCGTTTTGTTTGAGGTTGCAACCTTGATTGTTGCGGTGCTAATATTGTTTTTACGGGAACGGCGTTCGGTTTTTGACGGGCTTATTTATATTATGGTAAACACGGTTGCTATTCAGTTTTATTTGTTTGGCGTGGCTTATGTTTATATGCTGACGGGTACGCTAAACATGGATATTGCCGCCGCCGCCCTAGCAGAAATAGCCGCCACCGACCCAACACAGCTAACTTTGCCGTATGTTCTTATAATGACAGCAATTATTTTCAAATGTGCACTTATTCCGCTGGCAAGCTGGCTGCCAAAAGTGCAGGGCATTCCGCGCGCGCCGTCCGCTGTGGCGGCGATATTATCGGGCTTGCACGTAAAATGTGCGGTTTTCTTGTTTTTGCAATTTCAACTTTTGTTTGAACCCATTGCCAACAGCGATTTCTTTTTAATTTTGGGATTGCTAACCGCAATTTTAAGCATTATAATGGCGTTTTCGCAAGACGATATTCGGCTGATTTTGGCGTATAGTTCTACTGCACAAATTGGGCTTATTGTTGTGGGATTAAGCACGGGCGGTGCTAATTACGGCAGTTTGTACCATATTATCAATCATGCAATCTTCAAAACATCGCTGTTTTTAACGTCTGGTATGCTAATGCAAATATACAAAACCCGAGATATTAACAAAATAACGGGCGTTTTCAAAAATTCGCCCGTGCTGGGCGTTGCGATGTTGCTTTCTATATTGGCTATTGCGGGTGCACCGCTGTTTAACGGCAATGTTTCAAAATATTTTATTATGGACGACATAGCCCCGTGGCTATACGTTACATTAAGTGTGGTAAATTTTGGCACTATTGCTATATTTGTCCGCTATTCGCTAATGCTACTCGGCAAGCCCGATAACGCCGAAGTTGTTGTTATGCACAAAAATAAACTGGTTTCGGTGCTTTTGTTGGGTGTTATATCGCTACTTACGGGGATTTTCGGCGTTTGGAGCATGAACTTTTTATTTGATACGCAACTAGCACTTTCGTTCGGCTCGTATTTGGAAAAGACGATAATATTTTTTGTGAGCGTGGCTTTGGCGGTGCTATTGTGTAAATATCGGGCAAAAATGCTGGTACAGTTGGAATACATTCGCAACCTAGACCTAAATTTTAGGGGAATGTGCGTTTCGGTTGGCTTGTTTTTTGCTGTTATGCTACTGTTTGTCGGTATTTTTTGACGAAAAGGCGAAAAAAGGGGGAATCTTATGATACCAATATCTGTTACAACAATATATTTACTTAACACGGCGTTTGTTTTTATAGTTGTGTTTTACGAACGGCGTAATCCTGCGGTAACTTGGGCTTGGCTTATGGTTATAGCTATCATACCGTTTTTGGGCTTTTTGGTGTATCTAGTTTTGGGCCGCGACGGTCGCAAACATCGCCCTTTTTTGGAAAAAAGCAAAAATGACGAAAATATGCTAACAGCCTATCTAGCCAAAGAAACCGATGCTTTTCGCAAGCAACAGGCAAAATATGTAACACAAAAAAACGTCATGCAAATGCAAGGCTCGGAGCATATGGACGACCTTGTATATTTGAATTTTCACGCTGGCAAGGGTGCGTTTTCTTCCGACAACATCGTATCGTTGTACCACGACGGCAAAACGGCGTTTGATGCTCTTATAACCGACATAACCAATGCAAAAAAATTTATTTACATACAATATTACATATTTAGGGACGACTCCACGGGCAAGCGACTAATAGCGGCTTTGGCGGAAAAAGCCGCACAAGGGCTGGAGGTTCGGTTGTTAATTGACGGAATGGGTAATATTTTTAACTCGTCTTCGCTGTACAGCCCGCTGACCAAGGCGGGGGGCTATGTCGGCATTTTTTTGCCGCCTTATTTTATACGGATAAACTTTCGCAACCACCGCAAAATAGCGGTTATGGACGGCAACAAAGGGCATATAGGCGGCATGAACATAGGGGACGAATATTTGGGGCTATCAAAACGTTTCGGCTACTGGCGCGATACGCATTTGCGGCTAAAAGGTAGCGGGGTGCATCATTTAACCTTGCGTTTTATGATGGATTGGAATTTTTGTGTGCCTAACCAAAAATTACAGCTTAAAGCCCATTATTTTCCACGACCCGCCTATTTATCGGGTTCGGGGGTGCGTATGCAGGTTGTTTGCAGCGGCCCCGATACCCGTTATCCTAGCATATTGTACGGTTACAACAAAATGATGACCGAGGCTAACACCTCAATTTTCATACAAACGCCCTATTTTGTGCCAGACGAGAGTATGTTTGTAATTTTGAAAATGTCGGCATTATCTGGGGTAGATGTGCGGATTATGATTCCAGCCAATCCCGACCACCCTTTTGTATATTGGGCGGCAATGTTTTATTTGGGCGGCTTGCTAGAATCGGGCGTAAAATGTTACGAATATCAGCACGGATTTTTGCACAACAAGGTTATTATGATAGATTCAAAAATTTGCTCGGTTGGCACGGCAAACATGGACGTTCGCAGTTTTAACCTAAATTTTGAAAGCAACGCCTTTATTTATGACGAAAAAGTTACCACCGAACTAGAAACCGCTTTCAACAACGACATAGAGCATTGCCGCCAGCTAACACTAGAAAAATATCTGCAACGCCCAAAACGCACAAAGGTAAAAGAATCCATTTCACGGCTACTTTCGCCGTTATTGTGAAATCGATACTCAATCAACTAAAAACCCAAAACCGTGGGCTCTGCCCACACCCGCAAGGGCGCTGCCCCTTGACCCCGCAAGGAGCGCGCCCCTTGACCCGCTAATTTTTTATGAAATAATATGCGATTTTATATTGGGCTGTCTTCATAACGCCCGTCTGGTAGGCGGGTCGGTCGCCCGTTCGCCCGTTTCGATATTTCGTAGGGGCGGATATTATCCGCCCGAAAGGCTTAACCCAAAATCCAACAAAAAAGGACAATAAAACATGAAAAATATTCCAAATTTTACGAACAAAAAAATTTTAGTTTGCGGCTTGGCAAAAAGCGGCGTTTCGGTGGCACAATTTTTGGCGGGGCAAAATGCACAAGTAACCGCACAGGACACAAAGCCCACAATAACCGAAGAAACCGCCGCCGCATTATCCCACAAAAATATAACGCTGTATCTGGGCAAAAACCCCGACGAGATTATTCGCAACTTTGATATGGTTATAATAAGCCCAGGCGTGCCGTTTGACCTGCCTTTTTTGCAACAGGCTCGTCAGTTAAATATTCCCGTTTGGGGCGAACTGGAACTTGCCTATAGGTTTTGCCCCGCACCGATTATGGCTATAACTGGCACTAACGGCAAAACAACTGTAACAACTCTCATGGGCGAAATATTACAGCGGCATAACCAAAAAACGGTTGTTGCTGGCAATATTGGCATACCGTTTACGGAGTACATCGGCAAACTTAGCCCCGATAACTGGGTTGTTTTAGAGGTTAGCAGTTTTCAGCTGGAGACTATCCACCATTTTGCACCCAAAATTAGTGCAATCCTCAACATAACGCCCGATCATTTGGATAGGCATAAAAGCATGGAAATTTACCGCTACACAAAAGAACGCATATTTGAAAATCAATCGGAGCATGATTTTGTGGTTTTGTCTTACGAAACTTTTTCGGCGGCACAGCCAAAATGCAGCACAATTTTTTTTAGTGCAAAGCAACCGCTAAAAACGGGCGTTTTTTTGGAAAACGGTATAATAACCGCGAAAATGCCCAATAATAGCGAAAAACTGCAAATTTTGGAAATATCCAAAACTAAAATATTGCCCGAAAACGCACTAGCCGCCACAGCGCTGGCGTTGTGCGTGAATGTGCCAGTAAAAATTATTGCCGAAACTTTACAAAATTTCAAGGGCGTACCGCATAGAATGGAGTTTGTCCGCCAGCTAAACGGCGTGGAATTTTACAATGATTCCAAGGCAACCAACACAGATGCCGCAATTAAAGCGATTGAACCTTTAACATCGCCAACAATTTTAATTGCTGGCGGCTACGATAAAAAAGCCGATTTTACCGAATGGGTACAGCATTTTGGCGGCAAAATAAAGCACCTTATAGTTATGGGCGAAACGGCGGAGCAAATCATAAAAACCTGCCAAGCCAACAATTACAAGCAATACAGCCAAGCGGCATCTATGGCAGATGCGGTAAATTTAGCCCACAAAAAAGCCCAAAACGGCGATATTATCCTACTTTCACCCGCCTGCGCCAGCTGGGATATGTTTGATAATTTTGAACATAGGGGCGATTTGTTCAAGGAACTAGTTGCTAATCTTAAGGCATAAAACTTGTAAAAGTTGAGTGGGTGTGGTAGAATGTATTTGTAAGGTTTTTAGTGGTATTTCCCACCACTACCTAGCTTTCGGCACTCGGTGAATATAAATCCCCAACCCAACAGCAACCAGCAACGCAAAACCTAGCTTAAAATAAGGGCTTATGCCCAGCGGCGTAAAAAATCCCTCTATTAAGCCCGCTAACACCAATATTAAAACAATACCTGGTACTAACGACATTGCCTCTTTTGCACCTTTTATCACGGCATCTTTGCGGGTGTAGTTGCCTGGCATGAGTAACGAACGCCCAATAATAAGCCCCGCCGCACCGCTAATGAAAATTGCTAGTAGTTCGGGTACGCCGTGCGGCAAAATAAGCGACCAAAAAATTAAAGTGTCGCCTGGCGAGCCGATTAAATCTACATAAGCCGCCAATGCACCCACAATAAGCCCGTTGTAAAATAAAATATATATCGTGCCAAGCCCGCCCGTAATGCCGAAAACCAACGCAATAATGGAAACACGGATATTATTGGTCATTATAATGGCACTCATAAGCGGATAATCCCAAACAACTTCGCCCTCGCCCAAATTAACGCCGCCAAACTCGCCTGGGAATATCCTGTAAAAATTATTTATATCGTCGGCGACGTAAACGTAGGCAAAAAGCATACCCAACATAAACAATATAGCCGAAACAAGCGTAAACAGCCAAGTTTCACGCACCGCTTTAGGAAAGCCGTATAAAAAATAATTTTTAACAGCACGAAAATTACCACGCTCTCGGACGTAGTAAAAATTGTTCGCAACGCCCACTATATGCGAAAGATACGGAATTAACTTACCATCGGGAAAATGCGTTCTGGCATACGCTAAATGGTAGCCCACCGCCCTAAAAGTTTCCGCAAAAGCCCGTATCTCTAGCCGCGAAAGGGTGTTAATGCCTTTCCGCTGCAAAGTTAAGTTAAAGGCCTCTAACTGTTGCCAACGTTCCTCGTTTTGCTTTATAAACTGCGTTTCTGTCATGCGTATTCTCCTAACTAATTTATTCTAAATTTTAACAAAGAAAGGTACTGCTTATGAAAATTCATACCGTTTTAACGCCAGCCAACATTGAAATTGAATATCGGCTGGCGGGGGCAGGCTCACGATTAGCCGCCTTTGTAATAGATTTTACCATTCAAATTCTCGCCTGCATTTTAATTGCCGTTATAATTTTGTTTGGCATTTATGGCTATAACTGGGATACTTTAGGCAATATTGAGGGGTTTGCCCTCGGCTTTTTAATTATATCATGGTTTGTAATTTATTTCTGCTATTTTATTGTACTTGAAATGTTGCTTAATGGTCAATCCATTGGCAAAAAAATTTTTGGCTTGCGGGTAATACGAGATAACGGGCAACCCGTGGGACTTAGCCAATCGTTAGTGCGTAACCTGTTTAGGGCAGTGTTGGATATTTTGTACGTTGGAATATTTGTTATCCTGTTTTCAAAAGACCATAAACGGGTAGGAGATATGGTGGCGGGTACGGTGGTTATTGCCGAACATTACGACGACAGCCTTGTTCCCGCTCGCTCTGATGCCCTACCCGCCGCTAATCCCGTTGCAATGGAAAAAATGCAACACCTAATATTAACGCCCGAAGAGTTGGAATTGCTAAATAGTTACATGGCACGCAAGGTTTCGCTACCCGACGACGGCGCGGCTCTTCAGCGGGAATGGGCGGCTTATTTTGCCCAAAAATGGGATATACATTTAGCACCCGAACAAATAAATAATTCAGTATTATCGGGCATTTTGCAACTAAACGAGGCGAAATATTAAAAAATCCCAAAATCCCTATAAATCCAACAAAATCCAATAAAACCAAAGGAAACTATAATGGAAAATGAAAATACCGAAACAAAGCTGACAATTCTGTACTTGATAGACAGAATGGATTTACCGCTATCTCGTAGCCAAATAACCGATTGTGTGCTACAGGCGGAACTTATGGATTATTACACTTTGCAACAATCGCTAAGCGAAATGGCGGAGGGCGGCTATTTAGATGCCGTAACCGACAGCAACACAACTCGCTACACGCTAACCGACGACGGCATAAAAATGTTGGAATATTTTGAAAAGCGTATTCCGCCGTCAGTACGCAATAAAATCAACCACTATATAAAAAACAACCTAAAAGACATAAAACGCACGTTTGAAAACACAGCGACGTTTTTTCCGAATACCAAAAACAACGAATTTATCGTTAAATGCGGCGTTTACGAAGAAAGCCGTGTGCTAATGGAACTATCAATTTCTGTTGACACCCGCGAGCAAGCCCGTACTATCCAAAATAACTGGAAAAATTCCGCTAAAACGCTTTATGGCGATATTATTCAGATTTTGGCGGACGAGAGATAGTGTAACGGACAAACGGGCGACCTGTCGGCAGACTGGTCGCCCGTTTGCGTGTTTCAAAACCTAAGCAGCCCGCCTAATCTGCAACTGTCGCAACACAGGCTTTAACGCCCGATATAACCCGTAACCCAGAACAACAACAATTCCGCCTTTTACCAAGTTAAACGGCACTATTGCCAAAAGTATCAAAGTAAAAACGCTGTTAACGTTGCTGTTTACTGCGTTTGCTATGCCTATAATGGTTTCCATTGGCATAAACAGTTGCGTAAACAACGGCAAAAGTATAAAATAATTTGTTAGCGCGGCGGCAATAACCAAACTAACTATACCAACCGCACTGCCCAGCAAGTAACCTTGAACATTTTTGTGTCTTTGGTATATAATCCCAATGGGAACAACCAAGGCGGTGCCCATTATAAAGTTGGCAAAATTACCAATGCCGCCAGTATTAGTGCCGAAAATAATGGGATCTAGCAAATTTTTAATAAGCACCGCCAGCAAGGCAGTTAGCGGGCCTGTAGTTATTGCTCCTACTAAGGCGGGTAGGTCGCTTATATCTAGCTGTAAAAAACCTGGAAAAATTGCCAGCGGTGTGCTAAACTGCATTAGCACCGCACCCAACGCACCTAACAAGGCGGCTCTAACCATTACTTCGGTTGATATTTTTCGGTTTTTAATAAAAAGCATCGGCGTTTGGGCGAGGTTTTTTACAAAAGATACATCGTTGGTTTCGGTTGCCCGTTGCACTTTTAGTTCATAGTGGCTTGTAGTGCCGTCTTCGGCGGTTAGCTTTATGTACGCCGATGTCTCTTCGCCCTCGGTTAAGTTGATTTTGTCCAAGGCGGTTGTTTCTTGCTTGTTGCCGTATAAGGCTGCGTTGCTGGCGTTGTGCTTAATATCGGCAATAGTTAGGCTCGTCATGCTGTGGGGTACTTCTATTTGAATGGCGTGCATGGCGGCTGTTGCGGTATCTACGTTTGTACCTGCAACATTTAGCAAAATTGCTCCGTTGTTACCAAAATTACCTGCTGTAACAGCGGCGTTTGTACTGCTCTCGTTAGTTCTCATTAAAAAGTCTCCTTTTTTAGGGCAAATCAAAAGCCCTATATTTTTTTGAATACAGGGCAAGCAGTAAAAACTGCAAAAATTCAATAACGTCTTCTCTCATCCAGACTCAACATTAAAAAATGTTTTACTGTCGGTTTCGGAGTTGCACCGAATCGGCATTCTATAAAGTAGTAATCGCATAATATCGCATAATATCGCATAATATAGAATGTTCGCGGACTATTACCGCCGGTTGGGATTTGCACCCTACCCTGAAGTTATGAAAGTATTGTAACATAGCTTGTTTGCAAATGTCAAGCCTTTTTATAAAAAAATTTTTTTGTTTTTTTTGCGGTCGGTTTCACGTAGGGGCGGATATTATCCGCCCCTACGTGAAATGTCGCACTAATTGCAATATAATTTTAACCCTTAATTGGCATTGATTATACTCTACCTAGTCAAATCATTAGCATTGCCCACAATAACGGTAACATCTACGGGGCGGTAGCCGTCTCTGTATATATTTAGCACAACCGCCTCGCCTACTTCGCTTTGCCTTATGGCGGTGCTTAGTTCGTCTATTGTTTCTATTGGGTTTTGGTTAAAGCCAACGACCAAATCGCCCTGAACAAGCCCAGCTTCATCGGCGGGGCTGCCCGATTCTATTCTTACGATAATAACGCCAATGGAGGGTAGTGCAAACATACTGCGCCGTGCCTCATCGATGGTATCTAACGAGATGCCCAAAAATGGGCGGGGCGTTGTGCCGTCTTCTAAAAGTTGCTCTAATATTGCCAACGCTATATTTGACGGAATCGCATAGCCCATTCCCTCAATGTGAAACGCCATTGCTTTTGCCGTATTTATTCCAATTATTTCGCCACGGATATTCGCTAACGCACCGCCACTGTTGCCTGGGTTTATTGCGGCATCAGTCTGCAAAACGTCCAAAACACGGTCGTCTACTGTAATTTGCCTGTTTACTGCACTAATTATGCCGCGGGTGGCTGTTTGACCTTGTCCTAGCGGGTTGCCTATTGCAACAACTTCATCGCCCACCAAAACATTATCTGAATCGCCGAAAACAGCTATTTTATAGTCTTTGTCAAGAAACTCGGCGCGTGGCACAGAAAGCACCGCCAAATCAGCGTGCCAATCGCCGCCTATTACACTTGCCTCTACATCGTGTTCATCGTCCAAAGACACGCTAATACGTGCCGCTTGCTGTATTACATGGTTGTTGGTTGCTATGAATAAAAAATTATCGTCCTCGGCAAATATTATTCCCGAGCCAGAGCCAGGTACATAGGTTGGGAAAAACGGATTGGCGGACGGGGTTTCTATGTTTATGCTAACCACCGAGCCGCTAACAGTTTGCACAACGCTAGTTATATCGCTAATACGCACCTCTACGGGAATCATTTCTGATTCTAAATCGGAAAACCTAAATTCGGTACGCTCTTCGGCGACTGGCAAAACATTGTAGGTGGGCGATTCTTCTAAAACGGGGCTAATCACTGGCGGGTTAAGCTGACCTGCTACCGCAAAACCTATGCCAAGCCCTATTCCTAAACTGCCGCCGCCCAAAACTGCCACTACTGCTACTAAAGCAACAAATCTCTTAAAATTAAAACTAGAATTATTCACAAAAATTCCTCCTTTTCAAGGTATGATTAAAATCGCAACTTTGATGCTTTTAGTAAAACCCCAAAATTCCGCCGTTTTTGAATTTCCGCCCATAAATTTTAATCGGGGGCAAGCGAAATTTTGGGTAACATCTAAAGTTTTATTTTACAATTATAACGGGCAATAATTAACAAAGTGTGTCCAATTTGTTAATTTTGTTTTGGTTTGGGTTTTTCTAGCATAGAGTTATAAAGTTCAACGTAGGTTTTGGCGGAACGATCCCAGGAGAAATCGCAATTCATGGCGTTTTGGATAATCATCTTCCAATGCGGAGTATCGTAATATGCCAAGGCTTGGTTTAACGCCCACATTAAGGCACTTGCGACAAAATCTTCAAATACAAAGCCGTTGCCATCGGGGTTATCTGGGCCGAAATGGGTAACTGTATCGGCTAAGCCGCCCGTTTTGCGGACAATCGGCACTGTGCCGTACCGCATTGCGAACATTTGCCCCAGCCCGCACGGCTCGTAAATGGACGGCATAAGAAAAATATCTGTGCCAGCGTAAATTCGCTGTGCAAGCTGCCCGTTAAAGGTAATTTGTGCACTTAATTTGTCGGGATACCGCTGTGCATACGTGCGGAACAACTGTTCATAACGACCCTCGCCCGTGCCAAGCACCACAAACTGTACATCTTTTGACAAAATTTCTTCCAAAGCAACGGCGATAATATCAAAACCTTTTTGAATATCCAGCCGCGAAATTATGCCAATCATGGGAACATCTTTTTGCGGCAGCCCCAAAAGTTCTTGTAATTGAGCCTTGTTTTCGGGCTTTTTTTCCATTACGTTTGTTGTGTCAAAGTTTACAAAAATCCGCTTGTCGGTTGCGGGGTCGTTGGCGGCAACGTCTATTCCGTTTACAATGCCGAAAAGTTTTTTTTCGTACTCGCCACGCATTCGCAAAAGTCCGTCCATACCATAGCCAAAATCTGGCGTTTGTATCTCCTTTGTGTAGGTTTCGCTAACTGTGCTGACCATATCGGAGTGTATTATGCCAGCCTTTAGCAAACTAGTGTTGCCGTAAAATTCTAAATCGCCGTTGGTAAAATAGCCGTCGTTTAGCCCAACCGCCCACAAAATTTCACGCCCAAACGAGCCTTGATAGCGAAGATTGTGGATAGTAAAAATGCTTTTCATGTTCCTGTAAAACACAAATCCCCGATAAATATCGCGCAAGTAAGTGCAGCCCAAACCAGTTTGCCAGTCGTTAAAATGGATTATATCTGGCTTAAATTTGATTTTGGTCAAAAATTCTATAGAAACCTTGGAAAAGAAAGCGAACCGCTCGTAGTCGTCGCTGTAGCCATAATAGCCGTCTCTGCCAAAATAATAGTCGTTTTCTACTAGGTAAACTTGCACTTCTTCCTTATTTTTGGGGATAATCGTGTGTATCGAAGCACCTTGCTCGCGCCAGCCTAAATGCACGGTAAGCGAGTCGATGTATTTTATTCCCGCTAAATGATCGCTTGGTATACTGCCATATTTTGGGAAAACAACCCGCACATCTACGCCCTGTGCCTTTAGTGCATTCGGCAACGAGCCAGCAACATCGCCCAATCCGCCACTCGCAGAATACGGCCTTACTTCCGACGATACAAATAATACTTTCAAATTTTTTTTGCCCATAATATTCCGTCCTTTCCTAATGCGTTGAATATTAATCTATTTTACAAGTATACTATACGTTTGCAAATTTGTAAAGTTTTGTTTTGATAACTTGCAAAATTCTGCCAAAATGTATATGATTATTATGTAGAAAAAATTTTTGGAGGTAATTTTATGGAAATTAAGCAAAAAACACGTGCCGAGATTCCCGATGCGGCAAAATGGCGGATAAACGATTTAATTGCAAGCGATGAAATTTGGCAACAGCAAACAACTCAAATAACCGAACAAATAGAGCAATTTAGCCGTTTTAAGGGAAAAGTTGCCCAACAACTTACAGATTGCATTGCCGAAAGTTTGCGTATATCCGAACAGGCTGACAAATTATATGTTTACGCCAACTTAAAACTTCACGAGGACACCAACAACACTACATATCAAGGTTTTGCGGATATTGTATCCAGAATAAACATAAAAATGATGGCGGCGTTCGCTTTTTTAGAGCCTGAAATTTTGGCGATTCCAGAGCAAACTTTGGCGGAAAAAATAGCTGAACAGCCCTTGTATAAGCATTATTTAGATGTTATAATTCGCAAAAAAGCACACATAAAATCGGCAGAAATAGAGGAAATTTTGGAGCAAGCGGAAGAACTAGGCGAAGCGCCTTCCAATATTTTTGATATGCTAGACGATGCCGACTTAAAATTTGGCACAATTACGGACGAAAACGGCAACACAATAGAACTAACGCACGGCAGATACTCTGCAATGCTAGAATCGGACAACCGTGAAGTGCGAAAAGCCGCTTGGCACAAGTATTATGACGGCTATTGGGCGTTAAAAAACACTCTAGCAACAACGCACATTGCCAGCATTAAACGGGACGTATTTTTCGCAAAAATGCGGAATTATCCCTCGGCACTAGATGCGGCATTATTCGGGGATAATATTCCCAGCATTGTCTACAGCAAGCTAATAGCGACCGTGCATAAATTTTTACCCGCAATGCACCGCTACATGGAAATTCGCAAAAAAGCACTAAATTTGCCAGATTTACGGGTATACGACTTATACACGCCGATAATCAAGCAAATAAACACAAAAATAGAATACAGCGCCGCAATAGATACCGTGCTGAAAAGCCTTGCACCGCTGGGAGAAGATTACATAAAAATCGCAGAAAAGGGCTTGCGGCACGATGGTTGGGTTGACGTTTATGAAAATGTGGGCAAACGCAGCGGGGCGTATTCTTGGGGTGCGTACGGCGGACACCCGTATATATTGCTAAATTACGAAAACAAAATGGACGATATGTTCACGCTTGCCCACGAATTGGGGCATTCCATGCACAGTTATTATTCCTGGCAAAACCAGCAATATATTTATTCCGATTACACAATATTTTTGGCAGAAGTGGCATCAACGGTAAACGAGGCGTTATTATTGGATTATCTGCTAAAAGAGGCGGAAAAAACGGGCGACAGCCAAATGAAAGCCTATTTAGTCAACACGTGGCTAGAGCAATTTAGGACAACATTATTCCGCCAAACGTTATTTGCAGAATTTGAGATGATAACGCATAAAATGGCAGAAAATGACGAACCTTTAACGGTGGACGTGTTAAATTCCGTTTACAGGGGGCTAAATGCAAAATATTACGGCGAAACCGTAGTTTTGGACGACAAGCTAGATTTAGAATGGGCACGTATTCCGCATTTTTACAGGGCTTTTTACGTTTACCAATATGCAACGGGCTATTCCGCCGCAATGGCGTTTTCTAGCCAAATTTTATCCGACAAAACAAACAACGCCACCGAAAAATACCTAACTTTCCTAAAAAGCGGCTCTAGCGACTACTCCATAAATATCCTACAAAAAGCAGGCGTAGACATGAGCAGCGGCACAGAGGAAAAAAGCAATAATTCCGTTAGTGCCGCCTTGCAAAAATTTGTCGAGTTGGTTGACGAGATTGGGAAAGAGTAAAACCGTGGGGCGCTCAAAACCGTGGGCGCCCGCCTGCCGGCGGGCAGGCTGCCCACACCCGCCAGGGCGCTGCCCTGGACCCGCAAGGGACTTCGCCCCTTGACCCCGTAAAATTTTTAATGGGTTTTGGTGGCAAATTTATGATGTAGTGGTTAAATTTGCGATGGGTTTCCCGCCCGTTTGTCTCGTTCCGATTTCGCTTTTTATAAAACCCAAAAGCCCACAGGTTGTTAGCCTGTGGGCTTTTGGGTTTATTTTGTTGCTGGGTGTTAGTCTTGCTCTGTTTCTTCGGTTTCTTCTTCGTCGTCTTCTTCGTTGTCGTCGTCTTCGTCGTCTTCTTCTGTTGGGTCAACAGGGGTTGTTGTGTTGTTGTCGGTTGTGTCGGTTGTGTCGGTTGTGTCGGTTGTGTCGGTTGTTTCAGTTTCGTTTTGCTCGTCTTCTTCGTCTGTGTCGTT
>WRKK01000337.1 GCA_009782245.1 Defluviitaleaceae bacterium
GAACTGTCGTTGCTAGAAAATTTGTCAACCTAGCAACAGAAAAAGACCACTTGCAAAAGGCATTAAACAGGCAGAAAAAAGCCCAACAAAACGGCAACAGAAAAACGCCAATAAAATGGCAACACGTAAACGATTTAAACACCGACATAAGCCGAAAAACCGCCAAAAGCACAATGGATTTCGCCACGCTACACAAAGCCGACACAATCGTCTTCGAGTATTTGGATATGAAAGGCAAGAAAAAAGGTGCGAAAAAGCAACGATTGCACCTTTGGCGAAAAAGAGAGATACAAAAATTGGTAGAACACAAAGCCCACAAACTCGGCATGAGAATAAGCCGAGTAAACGCTTGGAACACCAGTCGGCTTGCTTATGACGGCAGTGGCAGAGTAGAACGTGGCGAGTATGAAATAGACGGCGTTAAAAAGTACAACTACTCTATTTGTGTGTTCGCAAGCAACAAAGTGTATAATTGCGACCTTAATGCAAGCTACAACATAGGTTCACGGTATTTTATAAGAGAAATCCTTAAATCCGACCCAGTAATGGCGAGGTTGCCAAACGAAACAAAAGTTTTTCGTTTTGGTACGGGAACTACACGCACCTTATCCACCTTAATTAGGTTTAATGCGGAACTAGCTGTTTAGCAGACTAGCACTCTGAGTTATTTCTGTATGGTGGTAAGGAATTCCATTCCCCTAAAGGGAATATGTGCCTTTCGGCACGTTGGAAGCCCACCAGCTTTAGCTGGTGGGAGAGTTCACGACATTATCGAATATAAGCAAGCAAAAAATAAAAAAGTAGCTCGCAAAGACATTACGCTAGCTCTTGGTTGTATTGCATTTCTTATTGCTGTTGTAATCTTTGGAATTATATGGTTGCCGAGTGTTGAGGAGCCTTTATTAGAACAGCGAACACAAAGAGAACTGAAAAATTTACCAGTCCAAGCAACCGTCCAAGAGCGGATAATAGACCGAAGTTTAGGCAACCGTGTAACCTACATAGTAGAAAAAGATGGCGAATTATTCACTTGGCGACCACAATCCATTGAACGAAACCAAGGATTTTCCGTAGGCGATGTGATAACTGTACGGTTAAACAACCTTATACCACTTGCAATCGAGTGAACATCAGTGTTTGCTCATGTTTGCAAATTTGCTTGCAAAAACCAAAAATCTGCTTGCAACCCACCCAAAAATGTTTGCAACATGAAAGCAGATTGCTTGCAACACGAAAACATCAAAAACAGGAGGGAAAAAATTATGCCAAAAGGTACAAAAAACGAAGATAAAGTGGTGGCGGACAAAAAATTCTCAACCGTATCACTAAGGGTAACGTCCTACACCGCTGAGATTTTCAAAAAATATTGCCAAAATCAAGACGGCACACAGTCGCAAATTTTCACGGCAATTGTGGAAGATTTGGCAAACGGCACGGCAGAAAGCACAGTCCAAGAGATAGCTCAATTAAAACGTGAAATAGGCACGTTGAATCAAGACATAAGGGTCAAAGACAGGACAATCGAGGATTTAATGCAAAAGAAGTTGACCGAGGAAGAGGATTTGGATGATTTACGCAATGAAGTGGGCAAATTAAATGCTATACTTGCTACGAAAGACAGCACAATACAGGAATTCAACACCATTACCGAGGAGACGGCTCGCAAACACAAGAAAATATGCCAAAAAATCGCCATCGTGCTTATTGGGGTTGCAATGTTTGTGGGTGTCATGTTTCCGTTGGTAACTTATTGGTTGATTGTCTATGGGATAATCGGATAGTACCTAAAAAAATCCGTTTGTTATCAACAGGAAATTATGCTAAATGGCAGGAATATAACTAGACTTACGCAAGTGGATTTGAGACGACTTGTGAATAGAGAGTGAGGTTAAAATGCTAAATGGAGATTGGACGATAGTGTTATTTTGGGTGCTTTTTAGTATTCCAATCATAATTGGCGTGTTTTTAGAATTAATTAGACCATATGGTGGACTATTTGCCCCATTCATATCCGAAAAACCTTTTTTTAACGCAAAAACAAATATAATTATTTGCTTTTTAACGGCGATTGCTTTATACTGGTTGTTGGGTGATGTAATGGTTTCAACATTTTTAGCACTGGCAAAATCATTCGTGAATGACGCAAATGCAGTCATTGTGGGAGTTGTCGCTTTAATATCCATTTTAACCACATTTGTAGCTACCACGGAGCGTTATTTTTTAGCTAAACATACGGGTATACCGTTTAATTTGTTTGCTTTTGATATTTCAAATACTACAAAGAGTCTGTTAGAAACGTCATTTACGTTGATTTTTGGGCTGCTAATCCCCATTTTAACGTTGCGATTTATGCTTGACAACGGCTTTAATGCAGGTTCTGTTGTCCTGTCGCTGCTTGTGCTTATTGTGAGCGTGGGATATGTGTCAATGACAAGCTATATTGCTACACGGATTGAACGTTTTCGCTTAGCAAAAGGAAAAAATGGCATAGTCAAAGCAAGAGCCGTTTACGTGATAGCCGTGATTGTCTCTTTGATGTACTTGTTTTACGTGGTCGTTAGAATATCCGAGGTTGAGGAATACGATTATAGCACTATGGTTTTAACGATTTTTGTGTCTATGATAAGTATTTATTTGACGAGTGTTTTTGCTACCGTTATATTTGGGTTGATACGAGTTATTACTGCTGATAAATCGGAGGTTCTGCTTGTAACAATAGAAGAAGAACGTTATTGGGTGGTGGCAAGGCATAAAGATAAATTGTGGTTGTTGATTGCTTGTGATATTTTGGACGAAACTCGCTATTTGTTTCCAAAAACGCTAAAAATAGCGATAAATACACAGAAAGTCGTGCATTATGAAAAAGGAGAGTTTACTATAAAGAGTATTGAAAATTTGGAGTTGCAGGGGTTACAATCTGTTATTTTCAAGGAAAAAAATAAGTCTTAAATATGGTTTTATGCAAAAATCAAACAACAAACAGTCACTTTGACGTGAACTGCAAAAAAGGCTTGACAGATTTTGTAAAGTGTGCTAGAATTAAGATAGAAATTGACCTTGGGCGAACAAAACGATTCTGCACTTGTATAAAGTGCATAGCACTTTAAAACAGACGATTTGTGAGATGTTTAGAGGAGGATAAAATGCGTACATATAGGCGAAATAACGTTGAAGAGGGGAATGGAATTAGTTTTATCCGTTATGTGGAGAGTCTCGAACAACGTTACCGAGAAGACCGTAAAGCGGAAGAACAACGGCGAATAGAGATGGAACAACGGCGAATTGCCGACATGGAACAAGCTGAAAAACGGCGACAAGAGGACAACGCAAAATTGAAAGCGGATATGGAGACGTTCAAATTGGATATAAAAACGGACATGGAGACGTTCAAAACGGATATACGAGGAGATATAAAAGATTTGCGGCGGTTTTTCACGAGAACCATTTTAATTCCGTTAGGGATAGCCCTCGTAATAGGATTGGTGGGGATAGCTGGACCCTTTGCGATACGCAACTGGCAGAGTTTATTTACAACTCCAAGCAATGTTCCCATACAGACAAATATTGTAGCACAATAAGCACAAAAAGCCCTAGAAAAAGGGCTTTTTGTCTGCACTTAGTTATTGAATTTTGAGGATAAAATTGTCGTGTTGCGTTTGCACATTTTTTATCCGTATTGATTTAAACTGTGCAGTTATCAACGCTCAAAGTGTGTTTGAAAAATGTCAAGTACAAAATTCTCGTTTTTACTCCGCAAAAAGATTCAAAAAGCAAAAATTCTTATATTGCAAAAGTTGCACTTTCACAATATAGCAAGCAGGGTACAGAGGCATAAAAATTAACGGAAACCGTCAATTTTTAGCCCCTGTACAGCTTGTTGGGGGAGTCCCCCAAACCCCCGAAAAACGAAAATCCCATCCAAAAGGTGGGATTTTCTGCTACGCCCGTTGGGCTTAATGAGCGTTCGCAAGGTGTAAATTTTTGCAAAATCGGAGATAATTTAACGCCGTTTACGTTTATATTTTGCAGATTTAATTTTATTCTCTCGGCTAATTTTAAGAAGATTTTTGCGTTCCTGCTCACGCTGTTTGGCAGTTTTAGTGGAATTGCCGTTTTCATCTAAATCCAACAAATCCATGGCGTTTTCTTTGAGTAATCGCAAGTTTTTTATGTCCGTTTTGAGCATTTTTAGACTGGCGTAATAGTCGTTTTTGTCGGCTTTTAAGCTGTCATATTCAACCTTTAACTCTTTCATTGTGGGCATTTTTTGCAAATTATGCTTATGCAAATACTCGTCAAAAAACTTGCGAGCCTGGTCGTATTGAGACAATTCAGCGGCGTGTTCGGCTTTATAATTGGGATTGTAGCCGCCGTTTTTGTAGCCCGCAAAGATTTTTCGGAATTTTGTCATATTGATAATGTGGCTACGGACTTCATTGATTTCGGCTTGCCTATCGGTGTATGCTGACAAAATTTCTTGCTGATTTTGCAGGTCGGCGAGGGTGGTTTCGTGGCGTGTAAGTTTGTCGGTTATGTCGCTAAATTGCAAGTTATTTTCAAGCATATATGAATGTGTTTCGGCTAAGGTTTTGATGTTTTGGATAGTCGCCCAGCGTTCTAATCCGACGCTGTTTTGATATTTTGTCGTGTCGATAAGTTTGCGTAAATGTGCTTTTTTGTGCGCAAGTTTGGTGGTCTGTATCTTTTGCAAATACTGCGATTTTTGGGCGTTATTTTGGTGTTGTGCAAGAAAATTCTCGATAGATTCACGAGTGTATTGAACGCCTAAGGTCTTGTCTTTGAGCCGAGTGTAGCGTTCCTGTCCGTCCGCTTTGACGGAAATATATTTGCCGTCTGCTTTGATTTTGTAGCCTATATCACGCAAAATTTGCAAAAACTCTTCTAAATCCTGCGGTGGATTGTCGCCTAATCGCTCGGATATAATTTTATTTATGCGTTCCTCTTCCTCGGATTGCAGAGATTTATATTGAGAATCTCGGCGTAAAATCATGTCAATAATTTGGCGTAAAATGTTCTGCCATGTGGGTTTTTCGGTTTGGGTGGTCGGCGTATCGGTGTTGGTTTTTAGCCAATTTAGGTAACTTGTGTCTCGTTTTTCTTCCACCTCCGATTTTTCAGGCGGATTGTAGCTGTATTTTGCGGAAATCTCGTCATTTAGATGTTGCAAATGCCGTTGATGTGATCGGATAATGTCTTTGTATTTATGCGTTGCATCAATGGCGGTGGAATTGAAAATTATGTGGTTGTGGATATGTTCCTTGTCAACGTGCGTGGCAATGACAAAGTTATGATTGCCGCCTGTTAAACGCTTGGCTAATTCTTTGCCGATTTTAAGGGCGGTTTCGGGGTCGATTTCTTCGCTTGGGTCGAATGACTGAATGACGTGATAGGCTAGAACATCGCTGTCGCCTTGCGTTCGTCCTGTGGTTTCGGCGTACTCCTTTTTGAGAGTGTCCCATTCTGTGGCGGTGGTGTGTTCAAACTGGGCGTGTTCTGTGAAATCCTCGTCTGTGTCGATTAGGCGAAATTTTCCGTCTGCTGTGTGGATTGTGCATTTGTCGGAGTCTGTGATGTATTTAATTACATCTTGCAAAGTTTGCTTGACGGACTTTGCGGCGTTTTTATGGATTGGTTTTTGCTTGGTTATTGGCATGATTGCTCCTTTCTGTGCGAAAAAGGCTATTTTGCAATAGCCTTTTTCGTTATACGTCAAAATTTCTTTTGTAGAGTTCGTGGCTCTTGATATTGCTGTCAATGTCGGCTTTATCCCAAATCTGCAGCTCCCACGGGAAGAAAAAATTACTTTTATTCTTGAAATAGACGTGTAAGCCCTTGTAGCCGTCTTTATCACGCAAATACCAATTTTTCAAGCCAAATTCTTCTCGCCAACCGTCTAGCAAGGCGACAATCTCCGGCACTTCTTCAGTGTCTAAAATGATTCTTGCACCGAAAATGTCGTTTAGCCAGTTGTTGACTGGATATTGGTCGGTGTTGGTACTAAAATTGGCTATTTTGCGGTCTATACTCTCACGAGTTTTCACTCGGTAAAAATAGCGAATGTTAATGTTCGCCTTGATTAAATAGTCGTTGATACTCTCGTGCAAATGCAGACGATAGCTGTATATATGCGTGTTCGGCACATTTGCAATCGTCCTTGATAGGTTGATTTTCTGCACCCTACCTGTCTCGAAATAGTCCATCGAATATTCCGAATGTATGCGGTTTATCTCGCTTATTATTTCCTTGACTTGTGCTGTGGTTTTCATAAAATTCCCCTTTTTAATATCCTACCCTCTCGTCATGCCCTTGATACAAAACTCGTACAAGAATTTTTTGATTTTTAGCGGCTTGTCTGTGTTGTAAAAATCAGTCAATAGCTTGTTAAACTGGACTAATTTAACATTAGGCACGGAAAATATACCTGCTCCACTCTGTATGAGATATTTATTCGCAATGAGGGTACTTGTGCGTTTGTTGCCGTCCCAAAATAGTTGCGAACGACAGCCATATAAAAACAGATTTAACGCCTTTTCGGTGTGGCTTATCGACGAATCTAACATCTGATGTAGGGCAGTTTCAACCTCGGCGGCTACTGGAATTTTCGGCGTGTAGTCCGTGCCAGAAATGCCAACATTTCCGTACCGCAAAACGCCCCATTCAAGGCTTTCGTTGCGAGCGACAAATCCGTTTATCCTGCTCCAAAATTCCAATGAAATGGGCTTTTCGATATTGTCAAGTGTGTATCTCCAAGAATCCCGTAAATTAAGGATTTTTTCGACATCGCTCATCTGTAAACCTGCCACGCTAACGCCTTGCAAAATGGTCTCCGTTTGTGGGAATGTAACATTGCAGCCCTCTAATCTAGCTGTGTTGTAAATGGTCTCTGATATGAGTTTTTTGGCTACAAAAACATTTTCCGCAAGCGTGAGACTGTATTTGTCCGCAAACATTGTAAAATCAACTCCTTTTAATTATAATAGCACGATTGTTCGCAAATGTCAAATTTTCCGCAAACAAAAAAGCCTACTGAATCTCACAATCCAGTAGGCTTTTTCGTAGTTCGCTAATCTTCAAGCAAATATCCACAAAGCAACTTGAAAGTATTCTCACAAGCCGCAATACTGCTACGTTCATAACCATGACTAGCCGAAACCCCAGGACCGATTAAAGCCCCTCGAAAATCTCGTCCCGAAACCCTAGCCGTTGAAATATCCGAATCATAGTGCGGATAAACGTCCACGGCGTAATTCAGTCGCTTCCTCTCAGCTATCTCAATCAACCTCGAAGTCATCTCGTAATCCATGGGTCCGAGCGTGTCGCCAGCACAGATAGAAACCTGTTTTTCGGTGCAGGTCAGATAATCGCCAACGCAGCCCATATCCACCGAAAGCACCTCTTCAACATTTTCGGAAAGGCTTGACAAACCAAATCCCAATTCTTCCCATGCACTAAAAATGAACTCGACATTATTTATCGGAACAATATTTTCTTCCCTAAATGCGTGTAGAGTGGACAACATTATGGCTACTCCGAGCTTGTTGTCCAAAAATCGAATCTTTATAAAATCGTTCCGAAAAATCCGAGATTCAGAGGAAAAGAAAATATAGTCCCCAGGCAAAATCCCCAGCCGCCGAACGTCCTCGATGTTTTGGACGTGTTCGTCCAGTATAACACACATATTTTCCCTCGTGCGGTCTGCTGTGTGGGCGTTGGTGTACACATGAGGAGACGAAGTATTCGACCTAATTGTTCCGTTATATCGCTCGCCTTTTCGTGTGCGAACTCCGCAGGATGAACCGTCAAGTGTCGCTAAAACTGGACTTCCAATCGTTGTAAAAGCCAAAGAACCATCCTTGTTAATCGACCGAACTACCAAGCCCACCGTGTCAACATGAGACGATATAGCTATGTTTTTGTCGGTTTTTCCGCTTAAACGGGTCAAAATATTGCCATTCCTGGTCTTGAATGGCTTAAAATTCAAATCCGATATTTCTTTTTCCAACCAATCCACTGCCTCTTTCGTGAAGCCAGTGGGAGAATCAATGCTTAAAACGCTAGATAATGCGTGTTTGAAGTATAATTCGGGAAAATACATTTTATCAACTCCTTTATTAGTTTGCGTTATTTTTTAAACTCCGTCCCAAACTTGGGATATTTGGGATAATTTCCCTCTTCGTCCTTCTCGTCAAGCAAAGTGATGTAGGCATCGTATTTTTTGCCTGTTTTCTTGGAAAGTTGCCCAGTTATCCAACTTTTCTTGTGTGAGAGTAAATCCTTTGCGACCTGCTCTGTAAATTTGATTTGCCGTTCATCGAAAAGTCCGTTGCTCTTGAATAGCACAAATCCACATTCCTTGTTGCCGCAAGAATACGTTTTCTCCCAATTCATCACGTCCGAACCACAACGTGGACAGTTGCCAATACATTTGCTATTGGCACTCGCCTTTCGTGGAATTAGCACCTTATATTCAGCTTTCGGCTGCTTGTTTTCGTATACAAATTCCTTTGTAAACTCGGAGATGTCTTTCATAAATTCGGCGTAATCTAACTTACCTGCGTTGATTTCCGTCAGTTGCTGCTCCCATTCGGCGGTTAGTTGCGGACTTTTCAAACTATTCGGCAACATTTTTATCAAGTTTACGCCTACTTCGGTCGCCACTAACTGCTTTTTGCTACGCACGACAAAACCTTGTTTAATCAACTTTTCGATAATCCCAGCACGTGTTGCAGGAGTACCGAGTTGGATTTTTGTGTCGTCTGCGTTGGCTTTTTCCATATTGGCGAGCAGAGTGTCTTCTGTGTAGGGTTTTGGTGGACTTGTGAAGGAGTTTATCAAGGTCGGCACGGCGGATAATTCTGTGCCGATTGGCAAGATGGGAAGTTCGGCGACTTCTTCCTTTTCGGCGAATTTTGCGGATTTTAGGCTGTTTCGATAACATTTCTCAATAAAGTTAAATCCCTCTTCCAAAACGATTTTACCCTGTGCCTTGAACGGCTGCTTCACATCGGCGACATTCAGAGTTATAACGGTTTCTTTGTATTTCATGTTGTTAGAAATCGCCTTTAACAGGCGGACAGACACAAGCGTTAATATTTTTGCTTGTTCGTCTTTTAACTTGCTAAAATCCGCATTTAACGCCGTTTGTGTGGGGATTATTGCGTGGTGGTCGGTAACTTTTTTATCGTTGACCACGTTTTTTATATTGGAAATATCCAATTTTTGATTGCTTAGAAACGGTAGCTTTGCAACGAGTTTACTTGCTAAATCGGCTGTGCTGGCTTGCATATCGGTTGTGATGTACTTGCTATCCGTGCGTGGATATGTTAGGATTTTCTCCTCATACAAATTTTGCACAATATTGAGGGTTTCCTGTGCAGTAAAGCCGAAAAGCCTGTTGAATTCACGTTGCAAAGTCGTGAGGTCGTAAAGTTCGGGCGGCTTGGTGGATTTAGCTTTGCTTTCGACATTGGCAACAGTGGCTTTGTTTGTGCGGTTTACGATGTTTACGATTTCTTCGGCTTTCGCCTTGTCGTCAATTCGTCCGTATTTTGCCTTGAAATTATTGTCGCAGAGCAATTCAACATCAAAAAATGGCTCTTTCACGAAATTTTTAATGGCTAAATCCCGTGAAACAATCATATTGAGGGTTGGGCTTACGACTCTGCCGACATTTAGCACGTTGCCATTGCCGTAATTACAGGAAATTAGGCGAGTAGCGTTGATTCCGATTAGCCAATCGGCTTGCTCTCGTGCGATTGCGGACTGGTAGAGATTTTCGTATTCTTCCTGCGGTTTCATGGATTTCAAGCCGTTGACTATGCTTTCTTTTTCCATGGAACTAATCCACAAGCGTTTTACAGGTTTGTTGGATTTTGAATAATTGTAGACTAGGCGAAAAATCAATTCGCCCTCACGTCCTGCGTCTGCAGCGTTGATTATCTCGGACGTGCCGCTGTCCTTGATTAGGGAAACAACGGTTTTTAGCTGTTTTGCAGTCTCTTTGCCGTTGGGGACGTGGATAAAATCGGTTGGGATAATGGGCAAAGTGGAAACCGCCCATTTTTTGTAGCTTTCGTTGTATTGGTCGGCGGCGGCAAGCCCCAAAAGGTGTCCGACACACCATGATACTTTGTAGCCGTTGCCCTCGATGTAACCGTCCTTTTTGGTGGTCGCTCCTACTACGGTTGCGATTGTTTTCGCAACGCTTGGTTTTTCGCAAATTATTAGTTTTGACATTTTAGTCATCCTTTCTTAAAAAACTTTTAAATAATCTTCAAGTGGCAAATTCGACTTACTCGTAAAAATCCGCATTTCGTCCGCAATGTGATAATTGTGAATTTTTCGCAAAAATTGAGTAACAGACCTATCGACATTGTAAAAACTATCCCTTGCTTTCGGAATAGCCAAAAATCCTTGAAAAAAGCCATTATCACAGTTGTATTTTTCTCGGCAATGAATTTTGTGTTGCAGATTTTGGTTGATTATTTCAGAAATTTCCTCGTCTAAATACATTATCAAGCACCTCTCTTTGTAGGCTCTTGCAGTTTGATAAAAAAGCCGTGTTCGCCGCAAGTAAAGCCGTTTTTGGTATAAAATTTTCGGAGTTTTGCCATGCTCTCGTCCTCGCCGTGTTGCAAAGTGCCTTTAATAGCCGTTAATCCGCTATATCGTGCATATGTGATTATATGTTGCAAAAGAAAACTAGCCAAGCCACGATTTTTATACTCGCAAACCGTGGCGATATGGTCGAGTTCCATTTCGTTGTTTTTCACGCTACAAAGAGATTCGCAGACATCGTGCCTAATGCCGATTTTTACGTTGACAAGATTAAATCGAAATGTGGTGTAATTGCCCGTGGATTGGTTGTGTTTTGCGAATTTATACAGACGATAAACCATGAAAATATCGTCGTTTTGGCACAAAACTTGGTAGCCGAATTTCTCGCTTGCGGATAAATCGGTCAAAGTCTGCGTTATACGGGTGCTTTCAAGCATTGCCTTGGATTGCCTTTCGATAATCTCGCTTTGCTCGGCGATGCGTTCCCTCAAATATTCGATTTCTTCGCTCCAAAAACGCTTGGTAAGTGTGTTTTCTAGGGTTGTGAACCTATCCTGCAAATATTTCTTTAACTTGTTCATTAGCAGATTTCTCCATCTCTGATATTTTCATGCGTTCGTGCGGTGGCAAATCGCAGTCCCTAAGCGTTTTGCACAGATATTCAATAATGTTTTGTTGGGCGTGTAATGTCTTGACCAATTTTATCTCGTTTTCGTAGATAATGGCGTTGTTTTCCTGTATTTGTAGCAGAAGTTGGCGAGTTTCTTCTTTGGTCTGCTTGGGTATGCGGAATAATTTTTTGAACATGGCTGTCTCCTTTCTGATTATTTGTGGCGAGCAGGAGAGGGCGGAATTCCGTTTGCCATTTTAATTAACTTTCGTCATTTAAAGTGATTCCATGCGTTTTCATATACGTTAATATGTCTTTTGTTTGCTGTTTTCCAGCCACCAGCTCTTTTAAATTTTTCGTTATATCGTTTATTAAGCGAAGTTCTTTTTGCAAATCTCTAATAGCGAGGTTTTGCTCTTCGTCTTTTCGGATGGTTAGTATTTCGATTTCGTATGCACTGGCTTTTCCCCAATAAGTCCTTGAAAACAATTCGTCTATGAAACCGTCCATATAGTTTAGGCGGTTTGGGATAATTACTTGTAACTTTTGCAGTATTTTAATTGCCTCGCGATCGAAGTTGTCTAATTTTTCCGTCAGCAAATACACATCATCTTGCAATTTATAAAAGCCCGAACGTATTTTCTTGACTTTGCTCTTTTTCGATTTAAGACGTTTGTAGTAGATTCTTTCGGCTTCGTCATACTCGATAATTTCCTCTAAAAGGGATTTTTGAGGAGTGTCTCTTGGGTTGTTGGAAACGATTTTGCCGTTTACCTCAAATCTCTCTAATTCGCCATTTATATACGTTGCGTTTACCGAAGTCATGTAGTTCTCTCCATTCTACAAGCATATGCTTGATTTTTATTAGTGCCCCAAATAGCAAGCAGGAAGGTCTAATTTCCTGCTTGCTCATGGTATTAACAAGGTCTATCTTTCGTGCGTACTTTTGCTACGCTTTTTTGCGATTTTAGGTGGCGGAAGCGTGTAGTCAATGTTGTTGTTAGTAAGCAAGGAACGCAACCTTTCGACTTCCTTGTCTCTTGCCGCCAGTTGGTTGCTTTGTGCCGCTAGTTGCGGCTCGTACTCGGCTTTGGCTTTTTCCATACCCTTGGCGATACCCTCGGCTCTCGCCTTAGCTTTCTCACGTTCACGTTCACGTCTAAGCCGCTCCACTTCCTCATCCCAATCGATAATTTGACGTACCGTCTGTTGGGATTTCATGGTCTTTTTAAACTCATTCGCCAACAATTTGGCGGTTGGTGTCGCTAGTGTGGTCATTTTTAG
Organism: Defluviitaleaceae bacterium; assembly: GCA_009782245.1. Lineage (GTDB taxonomy): Bacteria > Bacillota > Clostridia > Lachnospirales > WQUN01 > WRKG01. The sequence goes on from WRKK01000337.1 coordinate 12,473, forward strand.
CATCCTTTCAAAATTTTTGTACGGCGTTTTAATTACCCGACAAATTTCCCACAATTCACGCTGATTTTCGGGGACTTTGTCGATAGTCCGTGGGAGTTTGGGTAGCTCGATTATGAAAATGTTATATTTTTCTTCGAGCATTCGTTTTAATACGCCGTTTTCCTCGGTGGCGAGGGTAACACGATACACAAATTCCTTGCTTTTCGGGTCTATCACATCTTTTAAATTGAAACCCGAAAACGCCATTTGCATGACATTCGGTGCGTCCTCGTATTCTTCGCCTGCAATAAAGCCGACTTTCATTTGGTCGGCAAAACTAAGTACAATCCGTTCCGCAAAGGCGAGTTGCTTACTGCGTTGAACTTCCAAGCCGATTTGCGTGATTGTGGCACTTAGTAAACCTTTTTCGATGGCAGTCCCACGAGCGTCCGCATACATACGTCGTCCGTCATAGGCGTGTGGCTCGGCCACTGGCTGCACTGTCATATTATCTATTTTAGCCAATTTTGACAAGTTGGCGGCTTTGCGTGTGGCGTTTGATATGCCCGTGAAAATTTTGTTGCCGTTCTTGCCAGTGAGCATATGTTCCGTTACTTTGTCGTGGGTAATAGCTAAATTTCCCCGTTTTTCGGCTAATTCTTGCTCTGTCAATATCCGTTTGCTCATTTGTCAACTCCTTATAAATACTCTACCACATTTCATGCCACTTTGTCAAGCAAAAAAATTTATTCCTGCCGTCCGCAAAAATCCACAAATGAAATATCATACTCGTGAACAATCCTACCAATCTCAAAAATCGCCCCAAATTCAAAAGATTTCGTCCCACAAATAATCGAATTATCCGCCTTTTTTCGATAAAACACACCGTCAAAGTACATGAATGTATATAATTCCGACATATCATAAATTTTACGGCGAGTATCTCCGCCAATCCTTATATTTCCGCTAGATTTTAGCACACCAGTAGCAATGGAATGATTGCCGCTTTCGGTAACAACCAGCAACCCCATCGGCAAAAATAACGAAGCCTTATGTTTTTCTCCATCTTGCTCTTTCCATTGACTTTTGGGCGTACCAATCTCGGCTATCCCACGTGCCAACCTCGATTTTTGCCCGCCTGTCGGACGGGCAGGCCAAACATTCGATATTGTGGGAGTGTCCTTCAAATTAAGAATTAGTGGCTGTTCCGTTGAAAACGGCTGATAAAATTTTTTGTCCAAATCTCGCCAAATATGGCTCTTTTCGGAACTGAAATCAAAAAACCTCTTTATGTAGCCATTGTCCGTGTGTTCGTTGTCAACCAAGGTTTTTTCAATATCGTTAAAAATTATCTGATTTGCGAATAATTTCGACAGATAAAATATGTCGTGTTTATCATAACATTTGCTGTCCCTATCAATAGCAGTAAAGCAAGGATATAACCTATCGTCAAACTCCTCGCAAGCAATATAATACGCCATTGCTTGAATATTTTTCAGCTTTTTGGCATTAACCAAAATCTCGCCACTTTCGCCGCCATTACCACCGAAAATCCGTCTGATTCGCTGTAAAAAGCCCATGTCCGCCCTCCGCCTTATTCAAAAAATATCTCAACACAGATAAGTATACACCAAAAAATCGGCTGTGTCCAGCAATTCTAAAATCCCTATTATACTGGATTCTCACAAGGCTGTTATACGCCTCAATCACTCGAATAACCATGCAAACGCCACAACATTTGACCTTTCGCTCCTCTTCAAAAGCCAATACCTTATGCCGACAAACACCGCAATATTCAGCCTTGAAACTATCGTCTTCCGAGCGATGTATAAATCCCCTGTCGTAATTGTTATAGCAAATTTCGCACAAAAGCCCACGATATGCGATTTTTTGGCAACCGCTTGCAGGGTATCTAGTCTGTATGCACCCCGAATTTTGAGTAAGTTGCATGAGAAAAAGCACGGCTTTTACATAGTCGGCATTATCCGAAAACGTGATTAAATCAACGATTTTCTCCTCTATTTCCAACTCGTTTTGAAAAATATAGATGGGAGTTCTCGGAACGATTTTGTTGATCTTTTCGTGTGCCGCAACAAAAAGCATGGGGTCGGAGATAAATCCATGTGCTTTTACAGATTTCCATTTATTCCGTCTAAAAATCCTCATTTTAACGCATTAACCCCCTCGCTAATCTCAGTAGCTTTGTCAAGCACCTGCTCCAAATATCCTTTCAAAACCGCCACGTCCTCTTGAAAAAACTCGGAAGTGCTATTCACACGCTTAGCTATCTGATTGATATTGTTGGCGATATTCTTGATAAGACGGACGTTCTCCTTTGCGTGGGAAGTATCGACTTTGCGGATTCCGCCACTCATTGCCATATCTCGCAGGAATTTTGTAAATGTGGGATACTCGGCTAACTTCTGCCGAGCCTTTAATTTAGCGTAATCAAGGGCGGAAAACCGCACCGATAAGCGGACATATTCTCTCCGTGAATTTTTATGTACTGTTGCCATTTTTATAATCTCCTTTCATAGAAAAAATAAAATGGGGCGGATTTATTACACCGCCCCTGTGATTTTATCTTGTGTTGCTAGACTTGCGTTTTGTGGGTTGCTTGGATTTTTCCGCCTGTTGCTTGGCTTTGGTGGTGGTGGTTTGAGATTGGGAATTGGCGAGAATGAGGGAATCAGTAGGATTAAGTTTCGTTATCCACTCAAACGCCCTAAATTTCTCCTCGTTGCTCATCTCGGAATTTAAAACCCCAACCATTGAACGTGCCGTGTCCATGTCGCCGAAACTATTTTGAAAAATCCCTAATTTCTCGTTGACCTGCAAAAATTCCGCATTGCCGTTTTCAAGTGGCTTAGAGCCATCTTTCGCCCGAGCAACCGTATAAATCGGCACTTCCGCCGTGGAATCGACAGTACCGACCCTCCACTTGCCAGACACAATTTCCTGCGGGCCAGACAAAACTTCCTGCGGGCTAAAATCAGACTGCACAACCTCACTTTTCTTAATATTTTCGGCTTTTGCAGTAGGCGAAACGCTCTGCACTTTCGCAAGTTTACGCCCATTCTCGTCAACGCCCAATAACTGCATAGCCGCATTTTTGGCGATTTTTAACTCCTCTTTCGACATCGTCTTGTCGTGCATACCCAAAAGCGTTGACATTGCCCCAAATCTGACCTTTTTGTCGTTATAATCCTCGATATTAACAGGCGATTCGTTCGACAATTTTTTCTTGGCGGCGTAAATTTTATTTGTATTATTCTCCAAATCGGACTTGAAATTTTTCAAAATCCCTTGTAAACTCGGCTCTTGCAGGGCGTTGTTAATGCGAGTGATGTTCATTGCGGCATTTTTGGCGACTTCGACCGTGTACCCCTTTTTCCGCTCGCCGACCAATGTCAACTTATAAGAAGTTGTATCCAACAAAAAAATATGATATAATAAAAACATGAAAAAAATAGAATTTGAAGCAACCAACTACCCAAGCGATTTAACGGACGA
>WRKK01000338.1 GCA_009782245.1 Defluviitaleaceae bacterium
GCTTGGTATAATGCTCGGTCTACTTCGTTACAAAATTCTTGCGGTTTGTCGGTTTCGGTTGGGAATAGTGTACCCACGCCTAAACTTATTGTTACATATGTAAATTCGCCAGGTGCATATTCTATTGGCGTTTCTTCAACGGCTTTGCGGACTCGCTCTGCCACTTTTTCGGCACTAACCAGCGGAATATTCGGCAATAGTATGGCAAATTCTTCGCCGCCCCAGCGGTAGACCATGTCCAGGTCGCGTATTTTTAACTTGCCTGCTACGGTTATTAAACATTTATCGCCGCTTATATGCCCGTAAGTATCGTTGTATGTCTTAAATTTATCTATATCCAGCATTATTAAACTTATGCAGTGTCCGTTATCCATCGCATTTTCCCATTCTTTGGCAAAAGTTAAGTTAAATGCTTGGCGGTTATAAATGCCCGTAAGAGCATCGTATAAAGTGGATTGTTCGATAAAGCGCATTTGGTCGATTAGTTTGATGTGCAAGCCCACGCGCAGCCGCACAACTTCGTCCACAAACGGCTTGGTAATGTAATCCACCGCACCTAATGATAGCCCTTTTACTTCATTTTCAATATCTGTCATGGACGTTGTAAAAATTATGGGTATAGAGCTGGTTTTTTCGGAGCGTTTAAGCACTTCTAGCACTTCAAAGCCAGAAAGCCCGTCCATTAAAATATCCAGTAAAATTAAATCTACATTGTGCCTATTGGCAAGGTCTAAGCCCTTTTCGCCGTTTAACGCTACTTTTATATCGTAAATGGGCGATAAAATTTGGCTTAAAATGCGTATTTGCATGGGTGTGTCGTCAATAATCAAGATGGTTTTTTTTAGTGTTTCTGTTCTCAAAATTGTACCTCCTCGGTTTTTGCTCACAGCTTTTAGTTTTCAGCTTTCAAGGTCGCCAAAGTTTCCAAAGCTGCATCAAAATCGTAATCTTGAATTTGGTTTATTAAATTTTTTGCGGTTGGCAAGCCTCTAAGTTTTTCTGCTACGGTTAGCGAATCAACGTTGCCGTCTTTTAGCAGCGGCTCTAGTTCGGCTAAAATTTCGGCGAGGTCAAAGTCGTCTGGCAAAGGTGCGTAAACTAGCGGTTCTTCCTGTGGAATTGTCGCCAAAACTTGCAATAATTGTTGTTCCATTTCGTTTGTAAGGCGTGTTGTTTGCTCGTTGTGATGCCCCTGTTCAAATAATAGTTCAAGTTTTGCGGCGGTATCGGCAAGGGGGTTTTCGCCTATTGTTCGGGCAAGCCCTTTTAGCGTGTGTGCGTATCGGCGGCACGAAACCGTATCTTCTGCTTTTAGTGCGGCTCTTATGTCGGCTATGATATTTTTTTGACTACGGGCAAATTCTTTGCGTAAACTTTTGGCAAAAGCGTTTTCGGGATCTTTTAGGTTGTCGCCAGAAAAAAAGTTCCACATATCGTCGGCGGTCGTTGTTTCTGGTGTTGCTTGGTTAGCGGCATCGATTACGTGCTGCGGCTGTTTATCTCGGATATACTTTATTAAAATTGTGTTCAAATGCGATGTATCTATCGGTTTTGAAATAAAGCCGTCAAAGCCGTTTTCCAGGAAAAACTCCGATTGTCCAATTAATGCGTTAGCGGTCAACGCAATAATCGGGTGATAGTAGCCCTCTGCACGGATATATCTTAACGTTTCCACGCCGTCCATGCTGGGCATCATTTGGTCTAAAAAGATAATATCGTAAACGTTGCCCTCGCGAACCAGATCAATCGCCTTGTAGCCGCTATCGCAGGTTTCGATGTTTAAGCCGTAAAACGATAGTAGCCCGTTGGCGACAAACAAGTTGGTTTCAACGTCGTCTACAACAAGCACCTTGCCATAGGGCATTTTATCGGGCTTAAAGGGCATACGTTTGGCGGAAAAACGGTTAGATAATTTGAAAGTTTTAAGGTTTTCAATCATTTCTGTACCCAAACCCTCGTTAGTTAAGTGTTTTTGCGGGATTTTTAGGTAAAAGTTAGTGCCAACGCCAACTGTGCTGTCAACCTCTATTGTAGCACCCATTAGCCCCACCAAATTATACACAATGTGCATACCTAGCCCAATGCCCTCAATGTGATGATGCCGTTCCTCGTTAAAGCGGACAAATTCGTGGAACAGTAACTTTAGTTCTTCGTCAGACATACCGCAGCCCGTGTCGGAAACATCAAAACAGAGGAAGAATTTTTTGTCGTCTTCCTGCGTAAAAACTCTCAGCACAACAGAGCCTTCATCGGTGTATTTGAAAGCATTTGACAGCAGGTTATTCATAATTTGCTTGATACGCAACGCATCGCCGCCGATTATTTTGGGCAGATTTTCGGCTATATCTATGTCAAACACAATTTTTTTGCTACCCAAACGGAATATATTAAGCTGGATAATATCGTTTATAAGGCTTGCCGTGTCGTATTCTTCGGTTAAAATATCCATTTTTTCCTCTTCTATTTTGGATAGATCCAAAATATCATTGATAATGCCCAGCAAAGTTTGCGAAGAGTTATAAATTTTGGCAAAAGCCTCTTCGACGGCGAGGGGTAAATCGGGATTTTGCAGCTGTATTTCCGAGATGCCCAAAACGGCACTGATTGGCGTGCGTATTTCGTGGCTCATTCTTGCCAAAAATCGGCTTTTCGCTTTAGAACTGCCCTCGGCACTGGCGGAACGTTCCATTTCTTCTAGCATTTTGTGAAAATCGCGCATATCGGTGCAGTATGTAAAAATGACGGTTTTTCCCATTAAGTTGCCTTTGTAGCAAGTTATAACGGACGGAATTTGGTTGCCGTCAATATCTTGGTGCATCCAGTCAAATTTTAGGTAGCCTTTTCGGTTGGCCTCTTCCATAAGCTGGCGGGCTTTTTGCGTTGACGGCGAGCCATCTGGCTGAAACGTGGGCGAAAATATTGGAAACTTTTGCAAATATTCCTCTTTGCTGGTAATTTTGTAGCGGCGCAGGGCCTCTTCGTTGCAGTCAAACAGTTCCAAATTTTCGTTCCAAAAAGAAATTACGGACGGCACGGTATCCATCATAAATTTTACATAGGAATAATATTCTTGTTCCGCTTTGGCGGCGGAGGCTTGTATGACGGATTTTGACAGGTTATTTATTGCAATGCTTGCTTTTCGGTAATCGCCCTCAAAAGCACTTTCGTCTAGCCGTGCCGAAAAGTTGCCCTCGTTTATTTCGTTGGAAGTATATGTAATTTGCCGCACAAAATCACGAAAGTTGTAAATAACTTCTAGTAAAACGCTGGTTAGGCGGCCTATTTCATCGCTACCCTCTGGGTTTATATTAACGTCAAAATAGCCTTGTTTCATTGCATCGGCGCTTATTTCTAGTGCTAATATTCGTTTTTTTATGTTGCTAGAAAGCAGCCAAGCGGCGATTGCCGCAATGGCGACAATAGCGACAAGTGCCGCCAAGTTAAACCGAAAGTAAGCATCTTGTTGCCGATAAATTTCGTTGCCGATGCTGTCTATAACGTCCAGATTATGCTCGCGCAGCATACCGATAATGCCCGTAACTCTGCTACCAAAAACGGTTAGCACATCGGAAAAATACAGCACTTCGCCAAAGGCAACGGGCGGGCTGGGTCTTACGTAATAACTTTGAATATCGCCGATAATATCTAGCACTTCCAGCATATTCGTGCTGGCAAGTTCCTGCATATCAAAGCCGACAATTTCATTAACCATAAAATCGGAACTTAATATTTGCAGGTATTCTTCGGCTAGATGCTGCAATTCGCTTATAATTCGGGTTATTTCGTTTTGCGTAAAATGGATTTCGTCTAGCGGGGCATTTGTCAACCATTCTCTATTGTTAAAAGTTAGCCGTATTAGGTTGGTCAGCCCGCTAAAATCCCGCTGAAACTGGGTAAGTATCCTATTGCGCGACATTGTGTAACTTGATAAATATCCGTGTCTATCCCGTATTTGTGCAGTAAAATAGATGCTGTATATTAGTATAGCTATAAACACAACAATAATCAGCAAAAACGACAATATAATTTTATTCACAAGCGATAAACTAGATATATATTTCACAATGATATTCTCCTATCCTATTTTTATCCTATTCCTATCACAACAAAAAATTTATTTACATTAAATCACATTAAACAGCAACAACAAAAACCAAACAACGGGTATAGCGATAATAAGGGCAACTAGTGCAACTGTAGCAACAGCCTCGTTTGCCGAACCTGTAACAACACGGGCAAAGCGGATATTTTTGGTAGTTAGCGGAAACAAAATTGGGCAACCGTGTTTAGTAAGGCAATCGGCGATAATATGCGAAACATAGCCCGCAACAGAGCCATACAGCAAAATTAGCAACAGCGGCTGAGATACAAAACTGGCTAAAAACAGTAAACCAGCGGGCATAATAAAAGTGTGCATAATGCCACGATGTTTTACGGTAAAATTAATTAACCGTTTGCCCGTTTTGGTTTTATTTATCAAAAAAATTAGTACCACAGGCAAAATAGCAGAAAGCGTTAAAACTGCGAAGAGTATGTAATTGGCTAAATACCAGCCATAATAGCTCGCCGCCGCCAATAGTGCCAAAAAGCAAGCAACAGCAACAAATTTTGTCGTTTTTTTGCGAATCCTGCCAATTTTGGAATTATTATGGTCAATATCGGGCAACATTGCAAACAGCGGAGCGGTAAACATTGCCAAAGCGTATTCTGGCGCGGAATTTGTTACGCCGTATATTGTAAAAGCTAACCCTGTTGCTATTCCTATAGTGCTATGCGATTTGCCTGTCATTATGCTATCCTTTCGTTATTATACCCTCAAAACTGTGGGGCATTGCCTTTGACCCGCATTTTGTTATTAGGTTTGACGTAGTATGTTTTATTTTGCAGAAATTTACGTTTTCACTAACTATAACACAAGTTGGTTTTTTTTGCAAATAAAACGCAAAATAAAACGCAAAATAAAAAGCAAAATAAAAAGCTAATTTTATTTTGCGTTTTTGCAAAAAGTGGGCGACCGAGACGGCACTGTTATTCACTTAAACGATTTATAGGGGGGACGGGCGACCGTTTTGCCCCCAACCAATGGGGGCGTTGGTGTTGGGGGTTTTACAACGGGCGACCGACCTCGGTCGCCCGTCTGCCCCAACCGTCGCCCGTCTGCCCGTTCCGATATTAGTGTTTTTTCACCTCGTCATTCCACCCCTAAACCCCATCTTCGCCATCAGAACCACCAGTATTCCCCAAAATCTTCTGTGTAGTTTCGTGAATAACAGAAATACTCTCATACGAATCCTTAACTTTTTCGGTTATTTCAGATACCGTATGGTTTATAGCATCAACGGCACTATTGGTTTTAACAGAGGCCTCTCGTGTGTCCGTTGCTGATTTTTTTGAGTTTTCGGCAAGGCGGCGTATTTCTTCTGCCACCACGCCAAAAGCCCTGCCATGCTCGCCTGCCCTTGCGGCTTCGATGGACGCATTTATGGAAATCATGTTAATTTGGAACGCAATCGCCTCGATGTTTGTAATCATGCGATTATAGGCGGCTATTGCAGAGGTTATATCTGTCATATTGCCCTCTATTTCTGTGGTAAGCGTCTTGATTTCTTCGGTAGTTGAAAGCACTTGGTCAAAATTTTTCAAGCCATCGCTTAGCTCCCTATGTTCGAGTTTTACGTCTTTATGTACTTTTTCTATGCAGTTGAACGGCGTGTTGATTTTTTTTGCAATGGCTCTTGCCATTTCTGCACACTTATCATAGCCGCAAGCACCGCAGTCAAACATCTTATCTTCATCGGTATACTTTCCAAGAGAATCCATAGCTGCATCGATGTCTTTTTGCGATACAGATATTGGTTTTACAGGAGTTGTTACATACCGTCTAATGTAATCGTCTATGCGTAGCGTTTTGTCAAACTTTTCAAACAATTCGTCCAGATACGCTTTTTTGTCCTCGCTGTTAAAGCCTTGCCGCACTTCGTCCATTGTGGCGTTAATGTCAAATAGGCTTATATGCTCGTTTGTGCAGCCCGTCCCGACATTACAGCCCTCGGCACAGCTTAAAACATCAAAAACAACAGGCAATCTATGCGGCGGTTGCTCCATGTATTCGTCCAACGCCTTGTAAACTACGTTCTCGCCCTCGGCTTTATCTATGCGGATAGATTTTCCAAGGTAATGCTCAATATTTTCTTTTAAGCCGCCAGGTGCAGGAAACAAGCCGCCCAAGCCCGATTTATAATTATCAAAGCTACCCTCATTTTGCGGAAGAGTTATGTTATTTTCTGCGATATAACGGCTAAGTTCGCTAAATGTAACATTATAGTCAACGCCCTCTGTTTTTTTGAACTCTGTTGATTTTGCGACGCAAGGAGACAGAGCCGCAATTTTCGTTTTGATATTTTCGTGTTTTCGCATATATATTGCGGTGCAGAGCATGGGCGAATGAATAGGAGACAAATATTTCACAAGTTCGCTTTTGTGCATTAGTATGTAATTGACTATTGCGGGACACGGCTGGGTTATAATGGGGGACATTCTATGTTTTTGCAAGTGCCGTATTTGTGCCCATATGCAAATATCTGCACCCAAAGATACATCAAAAACCTTGCCAACGCCCAAGTTTCTAAGCCAAGCGATAATTTGTCTCCATTTGGCAAAGTTGGTTCTTATGGCGGGGGCAACAATGACAGATATAGGAACGCCGTTTTTGAGGTCGTCAAAAAAAGATTTGCTATCATCTGTGTAGCCTCTTGCTCCATGGTGGCACGATGTAATGCAGACACCACAAGATATACATTTGTGATCGTCCACAAAAACGTTAATACGTTCGTTTTCATATGAGGTTACATTAGCCTCATCAATCGGACAGTTCTTTACGCAATGATTGCAACCCACGCATTTTTCTGATTTATGGGAAATAATATTGTTCATTTTGTCATAGCCCCTTAAATTGTTTAGATTTTTCTTCTTATTTACGGGAAGATTCTAATAAACGGTCAAGTAATTCTGTTCCAGAATCGTAGCCCTCAATAAAAAACACTTATTTTTTTATCCATTATTTTTTTATTCATTATTTTCGCCACCTTTGTATATCCAATTCAATATATCATTTTATTTGGGCGGTGTCAAATTTTTTTAGGAGATAAAATTAACTGGTAATAATAACAGAATTTTACACGCACTTTGATTTTTTGTTTGTGCAATTTGCACAAAAACTGTTGATGACCTAGCCTATCAACTTAAAAATACGAGACATTTAGATATTAACAAAAAATTAAAAAAATTAAAAAAAAGTTAAAAAAGAAAAAAAATAGCTTTACAAAATAATTTTGTTGTGATATAATTGTTTTTGTAAAAAAGTGAACCTTTTTTACTACTATAACGGCGGTCTTGCTTACAAATTAGGCAGATTGTTAGTGTTAATTTAGGAGGTCTATAATGATCAAAGTTGGAATTAACGGATTCGGCCGTATTGGCCGACTGGCGCTTCGCTATGCAATGGAGCGCAATGATGTACAAGTAGTATCTATCAACGATCCTTTTACCGATTTAGCTTACATGGAGTATATGTTACGCTACGATACAGTACACGGACGTTTTAAGGGTACTATCTCGAAAGATGGCGGTAAATTGGTAGTAAACGGCAAACCAATTACTGTTCATGCTGAAAGAGACCCAGCAGCAGTACCTTGGGGTACAGACGGAGCAGATTACATCTTAGAATGTACAGGAATCTTCCTAACCCAAGAAAAAGCACAAGCCTACTTAAAAGGCGGTGCAAAAAAAGTTGTATTTAGCGCACCCGCAAAAGACAACGATACACCAACATTTGTTATGGGCGTAAACCACAAAGAGTACAAAAGCAGCATGAACATCGTTTCTAACGCATCTTGTACTACAAACTGCTTAGCACCGCTCGCCAAAGTTATCCACGATAAATACGGCATCGTTGAAGGCCTTATGAGCACAATTCACGCTACAACAGCCACACAAAACACAGTTGACGGGCCTTCTGGCAAAGACTGGCGCGGCGGACGTGCGGCAGCAGCTAACATCATTCCATCTTCTACTGGCGCTGCAAAAGCCGTTGGTTTGGTTATCCCTTCCCTTAAAGGAAAATTAACTGGTATGGCATTTAGAGTACCAACTGTAAACGTTTCGGTTGTTGACTTAACCGTGCGTTTGGAAAAAGGCGCAAGCTACGACGAAATTAAAGCTACCGTTAAAGCGGCATCTGAGGGCGACCTTAAAGGAATTTTAGGTTACACCGAAGATAAAGTAGTTTCTAGCGATTTTGTCGGCGAATACTGCACTTCCGTTTTTGATGCAGATGCTGGCATTGCCATAAGCCCTAACTTTGTTAAGTTAGTAACTTGGTACGATAACGAATGGGGTTACTCCTGCAAATTAGTAGACTTAGCCCTACATATGGATACTGTAAAATAGTTGAAATAAACAGATAGACCAAGGGCGATTTTTTGAAAATTGCCCTTGGTTTTTTTTGGGAATGTACGTGTTTTGTAGCAGACGGTCGCCCGACCCGCCGTAAACTAACCAACAAACGAAAGCAACCTAGTCTGCCTGTCGGCAGACAGGAAGTATGAAGTGTAGTCCATATGCTGGAAGTTCGTAAAATGCCCATGGTAAGAATGACGATAAAAAAATCTGACGAATTTGCGAACGTAAAGTCCTAAATACTTGATACGTAGAAATGCGTATCTCCGCCCAACAAAAAACCGCCACTCCCTTGTTGTAGGGGCAACCGTCCCCTGCCCGTTCGGCAGGGGACGGTTGCCCCTACAACAAGGGAGTGGGCATTTGGCAAAAATACATTCACAAACATCTTGTAGCTGCGTAACTCGTGGTTAAGTTGAATGGATATTATTCAACATTTTCAAGTTCCGTTAGTTTCAACTTTGCCGATATTTTCGGGTAAAATTTAATCAACAAAACAAACACGGCTATTCCAAGCAAAGATAAAATAAAGCCTACTCTAATTCCAGGAGTTCGATATCGCAATTCTATTTCGTGATGCCCTGCATCTAGTTCTAACGCCATAAATGCAATGTTTGCTTGCAATAATTCGGCAGGTTGTCCGTTTACGTAAGCCCGCCAGCCCGCAGAATATGGAATACTTAGGAATAAATATCGGCTATCTGGCAGAGTAATTTCGCCAGTAATGCGATTGGTTAGCCCTGGCAAACCACGCTCATGGAGGTTTAGGTTGGTTAAAGTGTGCTCACGTAGGGCGGCTGTTTGAGCGGCGAAGTTGTGCATTGGTAGGGCTAATATTTCTATGTTGTCTAGGGTAAAATTGCCAGCGTTTTCAAATGTTATTGTAACGCTGTTTGTTACTCCTTCAGAAAAGCCCAAATTAGTTGTGTGGTTGTTATTTTGGTTTGCATAGTGAAATTGTGAGTTTTCAAAAACAACGCCTCTTCTTATATTGCCTAAAGAACTTTCGAATAGTACGTTAGTTCCTCCCAGTCTGTTACGTGGCGTAAAATTGGTAAAACGCACATACACTTCGCTATAAGTTACATCGTCAAACGTTAATGTTATGCTGCTATTGTTGCTTGCAACGTTTAGTATACCATTTTGCCAAGTTACATTTTCGTATTCTGCAATTTCAAAAGGGATATTATTAACTGTGATATTTGTTGTTCCCGTAGTATTTCTTTCGTGCAAAACTATTGCTTGCAACATAGTTTCCTGCATCTGTACGGGATTTAGCATTGTAAAATCTTCGAAGCTTACTACATTTTGGTAGGTAAATCCAAAAGGCAAAAAATGTTGGTTCTTAAACACATTAAAATGATCCAAATGTTCGGGGTTTTCAAAACCGTAAGGAATCCGCACCCAACGTGAGTTTGGCGAGAGAGTTGTTGCAAAATAATCTACAGATGTAATGGCGTTTATAGTGCTTTGTGCACCCCAAGTGTTTATGAAAAAAGAAAGCTGCGTATAAAAACTTTCCAGATAATTCAAAAATTCTAAAACATTAGGGTTTGTAATGCTAAGGTTGGAAGTCATTCCAAAAAAATCTCTAACTAAAGGTGTGTTCCCTTGAGCTCCTTGTACATCTATGCGAAAAAATCTGTCTTGATTAAGCAAATAATCTGGCATTGGAACGTGCAACTCTGTAGTCGTGCCACTTCTCATAAATTGATTTGCATAATGTCCAAGCCCATCTTGAAACCAAAGGTACGCATTTATCGCCAAGTTTGCACATATAACCGCCACTAATAATAGCTTTTTATACTCAAATTTGACCGATTTCTTCCAAATTTGAATTTGTGGAGCAGGTACAAAAGTTAAAATTGCCAAAATTACCGCCAGCATCACAATGGGAGCAAAAAAGTATACGTTGCGAAAACGCTCAACAAAAATAGCATTATAAGCGTAAAAAGCCAAAATAACAAAAATGCTTACATTAAACATTCTGTCCTTTAAGCGATAAATATACGGCAACGACATTGTTATAACAAACGAGAATATAAAAGCAAGTATAAACGACCACCTATTACTGCTGTAAACAAAGCCATTCATAACAAGATTGCCAAAAGGCACTAACCGCATAATCGCCAAAAGCACAACCAAAACTAGCCAATGTATGCGGTCTTTTTTGGTATCTTTATTGCCGTCAAAAATTAGCCACAATATTGCAATAATAACAATCGCAGGAAATAATAATATACTAGTAGCAAGCCCTCCCGCAAGGTTCATAAAAAAATTTATGTAGTGATCTATATTTGTAGACGGGATAAAATGCTCACTTCTTAGGTTAAATTGCCCACGACTGCCATCTAGCATAAATAAAACAGCTGGCAAAAAGGTAATTGCCGCCATAACTATTCCCCAAATTGTGTATACAGCAGAAATACCCGCTCTACCAAATAAATTTTTTATATAATTTTGAGGATATAGCTGGTGTATTCGGATAATTGCGTAAGGCATAAAAAACATCAAAATCATATATAAAAAGTAAAAGCCTGATAAAGCCATTAGAAACGTGCTTATTATAAGCAAATAAGGCTTTTTTCCAGTAATTGTGCGTTCTAAGCCCTCTATCATCAAAGGCAGATACAACAAAGGATACGTGAACATATTTGTGTGCCTTGGCAACCAAAAGAAAACCCAGCCATTAAATGTATAAGCTAATGCACCTATAATGGCGGCGTAGCCTTTTTGTTTCATATACAAAGCAAAATGAATAAAAGTTACGCCCGATAGATATAACATTCCGACCGTAAAAAAGTTCATAAATTGCTCTGTATAGCGGGCTGGAACAAAGGTTGTTAAAAGATGTACTACACCTGTGTTTATTATAAAAATATTACTTAATACATCTGCACCAAAGCCTAGCCTAAAGTCAAACAATGCAATGTTAAAATCGCCTTGCATGGCATTTCTTATAATTTCTCTAAAAAACCTGCCTGTAGAGTGCACATCTGGATACCATGTCCAAACACCGTCATTACGCCATATGAATGTTCTATCATTTTGCCAAAACGGGCTATATCCAACTGCGAAAATTGCCGCAAACAGGATAGTGTACAGAAAATACACGTTACCAGTTGCTTTAACTGCAATATTTTTGATTTTAGCTAAATTCATTGTTAAATCCTCCGTTACATTCTATTATATAGCAATTTTTCAACTGCTGATTGGCTTTACTAAATTTTTAAGATGAACAAAGCAAGCCTTTTAATTACAGTAATTCCGCCATTCTCGCAAACAAAGTTTCTTCGCTAAAATTTTCCCAACTGGCAACCGCAATATTCGGCAAAATCCGCTCTTTTTCCCTAGCGAAAATTTTGGCGGCGTTTTTCTTGAACAGCCCAAACTTATAATACATCTTCAAAGCAAAACTTTCCCAAACCCCCAGCGGACTGTCCATATTTGCCACAACGCACGGCTTGCCGCTCTCCAGAAAACTTTGTATCAACATATTGGAATAAACCGAAAACCTCGTTTCTGCAATAACCAACAGCACTTGCGGCGTGTTTTCTAGCTTTTCTGTGATGCTGTCAAATTCTTCTTTGGTTGCAATGTTTGGCACAAAAACAACGTTGAATTTTTTGCTTTCGTTTGCGGAAAACTCTATTAAATCGCCGTTTTGTAGCGGTTGCTGTTCTAGCCATGTTTGGTTGACATATTTTGCCGATAATGCACTGTCATATTTGCAATATTGTTCCTGAAATTGCCTGTATTCCGCCGTTATTTTAAAATTGCCGCTGCCGTTCATGTGCTGGATAAGGTCATCTATCTCGTAAATTTTCGTAAACGGGACATCTTCCACATTCATATACATTCCCCTATGTGCTTGATATTCCTTTGCATCAAACACAAACAGGATAATCTCTTTGCCAGTCGCCGCAAAATCAAAAAATACGCTGGAATAATCCGTTATCAAGCAATCGGCAACGTTCAAAAATTCGTAAACCTCAATATTATTGGGAAACGGCAATACATTTTTATACATTCCAACTCGCTGCTTGGAATCGTGAGAGTGCATTTTTAGGTAAATTACTATATCCTCGTTTAGTTCCTCGGAAAGGCGTTTTGTATATTCTTGCATTTTGGCTATAAACTGCGGAGATTCCTCGTCCCAGGTTGCGCCGCGCCACGTTGGCATATACACGTAAACTTTTTTGTTTTGCAGATTGTATTGCTGGCGGATTGCAAATGCGATTGTTTCGTTGCCCAAAAATACGCTGTTTCTGGGATAACCCGTTAGCAAAACATTTTTGCTGTACAGGTTGTCCAAAAAATAGCCCGCCATAATTTTTTGCTTTGTATATTTATTCGGAAACAAAAGATAATCCGCAAGCATAAAATGCGATTCGTTTCGTGCTAAATCCCGCAAAGCCTTTACGGAGTGTGCTCCTAGATATTTTATCGGCGTGCCGTGCCACGTGTTTAGCACAATTTGCCCATCCCGTTTTATAAAATAATCCAAAAATTTTGTATCTGTTGCCAAATATTTGAACGTTGCCAATGCAGCGGCGTATTCTGCGGAGTGCAACCGCACCATTGTTACTTTTATTCCATATTTTTGGAAGATTTCCGCATCGTAGGCGGGCTGTTGCGATACAACGTAAATTGCATATTTATTCATTTTTGCGACATCTTTTATAAGGTAAAACATATTGCCAGACATTTGCCCACCGCTACTTGGCGAAAATAATATGCTGTTCTCCTGCAACGGAGCGGAAACCCGCTTATTTAGGTATGTTTCGAGGATATTCTTTTTGTATCGCAAGCGGTTTCTGTAGCGTTTTATGTTGCCCAGTTTTTGCCGCATAAATCTAACAAAATTTTTGGGAGATAGCAAATAATACGACAAAAAAACCACAAATTTTGGTATGCAAATTCGCATTTTTAGCAGTTTTTTGGAGGTTAAATAAAAATTCATTTTGTATTTTCTTGGACGGTTTCTTGTGCCGTAACGCCGCAGCGGCTCTTTCCAGCGGTTGCCGAAAGCGGTTTGCATTGCCGCAAAAGAATCATCCACCATTTTCAGCGCCAACCGCAGTTCGGCGGCGTTTTGCACCTTAAACGCATCAAATAATTTTCGGCGATAATATCCTATATAAATCCAAATAATTTGCGTTTGAAAAAGGTTGAAATAGCCCAGTTTTTTGTATAATTCGGCGGCTTTTCTGCCAAAAATTGGGATACTTAGCACAACCTCGTTGAATGTGCCTGTTGCCGAGCCAAGCCGCCTAACTCGGTAGATGTACAGCGATTCTTGCACTTGGTAAATTTTATTGGCGAACAGTGAAAAATGCAGGTTAAACATTCCGTCTTCGCAATAAAATAGTTCTTCGTCAAATTCTAACGAGATTTCCCGCACAATTTGCGTTTTGTAGAGTTTGTTCCACACGAAAACGTTTGTATCGATTAAGGCTTGCCGCCGCTCAAAAATATTGGTAATTGGCGGTTCTTCTTTGCCGAATTTTAGCTGAAAAGTGCCTCCGTCTTTTTTGTCTTGTTTTGCCCGCTCTACAAGGCTGATGTAGCCGCAACATACCAAATCGGCGGCGTTTTCCTCTGCGGCGTTGTAGAGTTTTTCGTACATTGTTGGTACAACTTCGTCATCGCTATCCACAAAGCCGATATATTTTCCTTTAACGTGCCGCAATCCCTCGTTTCTTGTTGCCGAAAGCCCTTGTATTTTCTGGCTTAGCGGGATTATTTTTGCGGGATATTTTGCGGCGTATTCTTCTATTATTTCGGCTGTGTCGTCCTCGGAGTTATTGTTTATCACTAAAATTTCTATCTCCTGCAATGTTTGCATTAGCAGACTGTCCAGGCAATCCCGCAAATATAGCCCTACGTTGTATGCTGGTACTATTATGCTTACTTTTATGTTATCCATTTTCAAAAATCCTCCTGTAGTTTAGTTATTTTGCCGCTGGAATCGGTTATTTGCAGTTCTCGGCATTCAATCAAAAATTCGCTAGTTGTGCTTAGCACAAACGCCGTTGCGGCAAATCTGCCAATTCCCCTAATAATGACTTTGCACATGGACATAAGTTGCATATCTTTGTAGCTGTCAAAATGGCGATTCCAGTCAACGTAAGTCAAATTTTCGCCAAAAGTTTGAAAAGCAAATTGTTCGGCGTGTTTTTTCGTCCAGTCCATATCGTCGGAAAACACTAGCAAGTGCTTGTTTTTGAACTTTGTAAAATATTCGTGATTATGCAATAGGTCAATTCCGATTTTGTAATCCAATGAATCTTTGCTTTTGGAATAGTGTGAGCCTATCATGTGGTCGCCGCGCCGCAAGTGGATAGCTATTAAATCGTGAGATTTAGCTAGTTGGGCGATTTTGTGGTTATTTGTGTCGGTTGCGGACATTGTTGGATATTCCGTGCGCCCCTCAAATGTTTTGCGTGATGTTCCCGCAGGCAAAGCTGAGATTATCAGGGGCTTTTGTGGGATTTTATTTATTGTCAAGTTGTTGCATTGCTCCAAGTTTAGACAGCAAATTACAATAAATTCTGGATTAAGATTAAGCCGCTCAAAAATTGGCGGATACCTGCGTTTTTGTACAAATCTAAGGTCGTAAAAAACCACTGAATATAGTTCTTGCAAGCCCAAATAAAAAAGTTTTTCGGCAGCGGATATTATGAAAATTGCGGGCTGTTTGTGGAACATTCGAAAATTAACAATCCGCCACCGCAACCGCCTAGAAAACATTTTGCTAAATCTTCTTGAATTTATAGGAGCACTCATAATTTTATCCGCCTGAAAACTCTCAAAAACAGGATAATCGTCAAACATAAAATCGTTTATGTACAGTTCCAAATTATTTTTTTCGCAAATATTTAATGCGTTGCACAAGCCAGTTAGCTGGTCAATCAGCCCATTGAAAGTCGTGAAAACCCGAGTATTTTCGGCAAACAAAAACGCCGCATCAACTTTCGGCAAATAATCCGCAAACGCTGGCAAATGTTGATTTTTCAGGGAAACAATATAATTTTCGTTATCCAAAATATCCGCATAATCCAGAAAATACAAGGAATTTTCAAATTCGCCCATATTTGCAAACTGCAAAATAAACGGCTCGGAAGATTTACGTCTACCACGCTCAAAGTAGGTTTCCCACGATTCCAACGCAGAATGTATCTGCCGAACGCCGCAAATATAGCCGTTTTCAACAAATTGCTTATAATCCCATTTTGGCTTGGGAAGATTGTCAAAAATGAACAATCCATTTTCCGAAAATTCCAAAAAATGGTGGTTGCTCAGCGGAATAAGAACTTTTTTTGAGTATGTTATATTGTGCAAATTTATGCTGTTATACTGATAATTGTGCAATGTTTCGAGGTTCTTGTGAAACAGCGTTTTTGTGTGGTTGGGCGTGTTTATGGTTTTTGCCAATGTTGGAATTGTCTCTATTAGCACATTCAGCAGATTTGCGGCTTCGGCAATCTCGGTTTCGGTGGAGTTTTCGCCCTTTATAACGTTGGGAAGTTCCACATCGTGCAACCAAAACAACGCCAAAATGTCGTCATAGCCCAAAAAAGTTTTTTGGGAAGTTAGCATTTTGCTGATAATTTGGGCATCTTTGCCGCCGTTTGCTATGTAGTCGGAAAATTGCCCAGCCGCCGAATTTGTCGCAACGCCAGTATAATTGCCCTCTATCAGCGAAATTGTGTCCCGCTCGAGAGCCACTTTCA
>WRKK01000339.1 GCA_009782245.1 Defluviitaleaceae bacterium
CCCTTGCGGGGTGTGGGGCAGCGCCCCACGGTTTTAGACTTTGACACGGTTTTAGACTTTGAAGTTGAAAAAAGAAAGGGTTGATGTTTTGGAACAATCAATATTAAAAAAATATGCAGAATTGTTGGTTTTTGCGGGGGGCAACGTTCAAAAGGGGCAGCCAGTGGTTATTAGCGGCAATGTTGCCGATGCGGACTTTGTGCGAATGGTGCAAGATGCCGCTTACGATGCTGGCGCAAGCGATGTCTCCATCGATTGGCAGGACGACACAGTAACTCGCACAACTTACCTTAGAGCCGCCGACCATATATTTGAAATGTACCCCGATTGGCGAGTGGATAGGTTTAAGTTTTATGACGAGCGTGGTGCGGTTTATCTGCACATAAGTTCGTCAGACCCCGATTTGTTGGCTGGGGTTAATCCTGAACGGATAAAAACGTTGACAAAAGTTAGCCGCCAAAAACTTAAACCACACTCTGCGTTGACAATGTCTAATGCGTTGCGGTGGTCAGTTTTAGCCGTGCCGTCGCCAAAATGGGCGGCAAAAGTTTTTCCCAACCTGCCGCAAGAACAAGCTATTGCTAAATTATGGCAAGCAATCCTAAAAGCCGCCCGTGCAGACGGCGAAAACCCAATAGCCGCATGGCAAAAACACCGAGAAAACTTTACCGAACGCAAAAATTTTCTTAACGCTAAACAATTTGACAAACTGCACTTTACCAATAAATTAGGAACAGACTTATTGGTCGGTATGCCCAAAAACCACGTGTGGGTCGGCGGCGGCGATGTCGGCAAAGACGGAATCCCGTTTTTTCCCAATATACCAACAGAAGAACTTTTTACCGCACCCAACCGCAACGCCGTAAACGGTAAAGTTGTGGCATCTATGCCGCTAAGCTACCAGGGCAACCTTATAACCGATTTCGCCATTACTTTCAAAGACGGGCGCGCAGTAGAATATTCCGCCAAAAATAACGAAGAAATACTAAAAAATATTATCGAGATGGACGACGGCTCGCATTATTTGGGCGAAGTTGCTCTAGTTGCCAACAGCTCGCCAATATCGCAAATGGGAATTTTATTTTATAATACCCTGTTTGACGAAAACGCCTCCAGCCACTTGGCACTCGGCAAAGCATACCCCGATTGCGTACAAGGCGGCAGCACTATGAATGACGAAGAACTGCTAAAAGCTGGCATTAACGATTCCTTAATGCACGTCGATTTTATGTTCGGTACAGCAGATATGCAAATTGTCGGCATCGCAACGGACGGCACGGAAACCCTGCTAATGCAAAATGGCGAATTTGCTTTCTAAAATGGACTGTCCTGCGGATTACTCCAAAATAGAACAAATCGGCGGCGATGTGGTTCTTTACGATATAAAACATTTTAGCTTGCCAGAAGTGCTAAATTGCGGGCAATGTTTCCGTTTTAACGCAAGTGAAAACACCGAAAATCAATATACTGGCGTTGCCCACGGGCGGCAGCTAGTTTTGGCGGTGCAGGCGGGCAATCTTATTATAAAAAACGTAACTTTAGCCGAATTTTACAGCATTTGGCAAGATTATTTTGACCTGCAACGCAATTACGCCAACCTGCGTAACCAATACGCCAGCGATCCAACGCTAAAAAAAGCAACAGAATTTTCGCAGGGGCTACGCATAATGCGCCAAGAACCATGGGAAACCCTTGTTTCCTACATTTTAAGCCAAAATTGCAACATACCGCGCATTAAAAATATGGTAGAAAGCCTTTGCCAGCACTTTGGAGAGCAACTACCTAACAAAAATTTTGCCTTTCCAACGCCGCAACGGCTGGCAAAATTATCGGTTGACGATTTAGCACCAATAAAAACGGGCTATCGTGCCGCTTACATTATAGATGCCGCCAAAAAAGCCGCCGCCGAACTAGATTTATCCGCCTTACAAGAAATGTCAACCGATAAAATTCGCCAACAGCTGCTGAAAATTCACGGAGTAGGCCCAAAAGTTGCCGATTGCGTACTGTTGTACGGCTTTGGCAGAACAGAAGTTTTTCCCATTGATGTTTGGATTAAACGAGTGCTTGCAAAATATTATCCTAACGGCTTTCCGCCCCAAAATATCAGCAAAACGGCGGGCATAGCACAACAATTTTTATTTCATTACGAGAGGAGCATTACATTATGAACGTATTAGTTATTGGTGGTACAGGAGTTATAAGTACGGCTATAGTGGACAGATTAGCGGAAGTGGATAACGAGGTAACAGTTTTTAACCGCGGCACACGGGACGCTCGCTATAAAGCCGAAGTAAAAGAAATAACTGGCGATAAAAATAATGTGCCAGAATTTACGAAACACATGAAAGCCAACAAATTTGATGCCGTTATCGATATGATTTCTTATACTTGGGAAGATGCCGCTATTACGCTTGATGCCTTTTGGAGCTTGGCAGATACGCCGCATTTTATTTTTACTTCCACTTGTGCAACCTACAAACGCCCAATACGCGCCGCCGCCGTTACCGAAGATTTTCCCCGCTGGACAGACGACACTTTTTACCCATACGGCTACCACAAGGCGCGCATGGAAGATTATCTGCTAAAACGGGCAGAAGACGACGGTATAAAAGTAACCATTATACGCCCCTCTTTAACTTATGGAATAGGTAGCAAAAATATTGGCGTTTTACGCAATAATTACGGGATAATAGAACGCATTAAGCAAAACAAACCCGTTATAGTTTTCGGCGACGGCACTAACCCGTGGGAATTTACCTTTGCACCCGATATTGCCAAAGCCTACGCTGGCGTTGTTTGCCGCGAACATTGTTTTGGGCAAATTTACCACGCAACCAGCGGCGATGTCCGCATCTGGGACGACCTTTATTTGGAATTTGGCAAAATTATCGGCATCGAGCCAAAAATTTTGCACGTTTCCACCGAAATGCTAATGGAAGCCGAACATGACCGCCTTTTGCACGTTTACCAAGAAAAAATGTCCTCGGGTGTTTTTGATAACTCCAAAATTAAGCGTGATGTGCCAGAATATGAATGCGATTACACACTAGATAAAACCCTACGTGCAATCTACGATTGGTACACCACCGATGCAAAAGCACGTGTTATTGACAAAAATTTAGACGCAATAGAAGATGCCCTTGTTGAAAAATACGCAAAATGTGCCGAAATTTTACGAAATAACTAAACGAAAATAATCGGCAAAAAAGGTTGATTTTTGGTTGCAAATAATTTATAATCTTTTAAGGAAACTAAAAAGCTACAAAAAAGATTAAAAAAGATTAAAACCGTGGGAACTGGGAACTGGGCAAACGTCCCCTGCCCGTCCCGTCTAGTTCACATTATTTCAATAAAAGTGTACGCAAAAAGTGTACGCATAGTCCCACGGTTTTGAAGTTGATTTTGAAATTAATTTTTAGTATTGAGGAGGTCGTATTGTGGAAAAAAGATCTGGTCTTAAATTGCATACAAAGCTAGTTTTGGCTATAGTAGCTATTTCGCTTGCGGGGCTGGCTATAGCTTTTGTTGTGGTTAATACGTTCATTCGTCAAACAATACACACAAATATTATGAACGCAACATATGGAGAAATGTCAACCTATGCAGTACAAATTAATGGTATTTTTGTTAATAACCAGTATGTTCTCAATGGTTTTGTGGCGGCTGTTGAAAGCACGGGCAGAGAGCATTTGCCCGAAATAGCACGAAGGTTTGAAGAAGAATATGATTTTATTTCGTTGCCGGCGGCGGGTTTTGTTGCCGATGGTGCGTTTGTTTCTACGGGTGAATGGGAGCCCGATTTGGATATTTGGACTTTGGAAGAACGCCCGTGGTTTGTTGAGGCGATAGAGGCTGGCGGCGAGGTGGTTTTTATAGCACCGTATGTTTCGTATATGCCGCCAAACCCGCTTATATTGTCGGTTGTGCGGTATAGGCCGCAATTTGAAGGCGGAACAGTATTCGTAATAGATGTTACTTTGGATAATATGATGATTTTACTTAACACTTACAATGTGCCTGGCGGCGGCTATTTGTTCCTGCTGGATAACGAATATAACATAATTTTTCACCCCGATGCCGAACTGGCGGCCTCGCCCGATGGGCTTAGGAATATAGCCGAGTTTCCTAACTATAGCCCAATTTTGCCGCTTTTGGGGCAAGATTACGGGCTTACAAGTTTTACCGCAGCGGACGGCGTAAATTCGCATCTAATGACCTTTAATTTACCAGCCGCTAACTGGACTTTGGGCGTTGTGTTTCCGCTAACCGTTACTTCTGTTCCTATTTGGCAAAATTTATTGGTTATAATCCTTACGTTTTCTGTTATCCTAATTATAATTATGGTGGTTGTACAGGTGGTAATATCGCACCTGCTGCGTAATAAAATACGTGATAAAATATCAAACTTTCGCATACTTTCCGCAGATTTGGTAAGCGGCAAAAGTATCTCGCTAAACCGCACTCACGACCCATCTTTTGGGCTAGATGCAATGGATTATGAATTTGAAAATGTGGTAAAAAGCATAGCCAAAGTGCATAGCGATATGACGCTGCTATATAACAAACAAATTGAGGGTACGTATAAATTCCGAATATCCCCCGACGAACACCAGGGCATATACCGAGAAATTGTATCCCAAACAAACGACTTGGTTACGGACTTTGTTAATACACGTGCCGACACGTTAGACTTTTTTCAAGAGATTGCAAACGGTAATTTTGATGCCAAATGTGCTTTCACTTTTTTGGGCGATGAGGCCTTTATTAACGAACTTTTAGACAGCATTAAGCAAAATATTGTTGACGTTGCGGCGGTAATATCCGATATAGCCTACCACGCCCAAGACGGCGATGTAGATTACAGCGTAGATGCCAGCAAGTTCAAGGGCGAGTGGTTCAAAATTGTACAAGATATGAATAAAATTGTTATTGCCATAAAAACGCCAATCCAAGAAATACAGACGGTGCTTGCCCGTTTTAACGCAGGTTATTTTGATAAAACCGTTTTGGGCAGCTATTCTGGTATTTTTGCCGATATTAAAAAGGATATTAACAGGATTGTTGCTGGGATTGGCGAATATGTCCAAGAAATTGACGAATGTTTGGGCGCGTTGGCGGCTGGCGATTTAATGCGGCGGTCTACCATGAAATTTGACGGCGAATTTGACACTATTGGCATTTCTATTAATAATATTGCTAACAAACTGCAAACAACAATGTCGGATATTTCCGTGGCTGCCGAGCAGGTTTTGTACGGCTCTAAGCAAATTGCCACCAGTGCCGCCGAACTTTCCAGCGGTGCAAACGAGCAAGCCGATTCTGTGCAAGAGTTAAACGAAACAATTCACACAATAAATATCCAAACCAAAGAAAATGCCGATAGTGCGGATAAAGCGAACGCAATATCCAATATATCAACGCAAAACGCCCAAAAAGGCAACGATGCAATGAAACAAATGCTTGATGCGATGTTGCAAATAAAAAGTTCTAGCCATAATATTTCGCATATTATCAAGGTTATACAAGATATAGCGTTTCAAACTAACTTGCTTTCGCTTAACGCATCGGTCGAGGCGGCAAGGGCAGGGGAACATGGCAAAGGCTTTAGCGTTGTAGCGGAAGAAGTGCGGTCGTTAGCCGCACGTAGTCAATCCGCCGCCACCGAAACCACGCAACTAATAGAAGACTCGCTGACCAGGGTTGATTCTGGCAGTGCAATAGCGGAATCAACAGCGGAATCGCTAGATGCAATCGTTAAAAGTGCCGACGAAGTTTTGCATATTATCAATAATATCTCCAGTTCTTCCAAACAGCAAGCAGCCGCAATAGACAACGTAAGCACTGGACTAACCCGCATATCCGTAGTAGTAGAAAACAACTCGGCAGTAGCCGAAGAAACCGCCAGCACCGCCGAAGAACTAAACTCGCAAGCGGAACTGTTGGCTACGTTGGTGAAATACTTTAGGTTGTAGTGCGAAAGGCAAAACCGTGGGGCAGTCCCAGATGGGACGGGCGACCGAATTGTGGGGGGAACGGGCGAACGGGGACGTTCGCCCCTACAAAACGCTACCCGTAGGGGCGACCGTCCTCGGTCGCCCGTTATGAAACCCCCAACGCCACCGCCACCCCGTTGGTTTGGGGACAAAACAGGCAGAATTGTGGGGGAAAGCCACCCGCATGACACCGCCACCCTGTTGGTTGGGGGGCAAACGGGCGGAATGGTTGGGGATAAACGGGCGGAATGGTTGGGGATAAACGGGCGGAATGGTTGGGGACAAAACGGGCGGAATGGTTGGGGACAAAACGGTCGCCCGTTTTCCCATTCCGACCCGCCTGACGGACGGGCAGGAAACGTTCGCCCCTATGAAATGCCTACCGCAAATTTAACCGATATATCATTAATTAAGCACCAAAAACCATTAAAAATTTTAGCGGGTCAAGGGGCGCGCTCCTTGCGGGGTGTGGGGCAGCGCCCCACGGTTTTAATCTTTAATCTTTAGCTAAAGTTTAGAATGGCGTGAAATATTTAGCAATATGCCGATGCAGCCCATGATTACCACTAGTGAAGTGCCGCCGTAGCTTATGAATGGCATTGTTATTCCTGTGTTGGGAATGCTGTTGGTAACAACGGCTAGGTTTATTATTAGTTGGCTGCCTATCATTAGAATTATGCCGAATGCTATTAGCGAGCCGAAACTGTCGGTTGCCGTTTGGGAAATGTGCAAGCCGCGCCAAATTAGCACCACAAACAAAATTAGAATTATGCCAGCACCGATAACGCCAAGTTCTTCTATTATAATTGCGAAAATAACGTCGTTGTGAGCCTCGGGTAGCATGAACTTTTGGCGGCTTTGCCCTATTCCTAGCCCAAACCAACCGCCCGATGCAATGGCAAAAAGTGATTGTATAACCTGAAAACCGTAACCAAGCGGGTCGTCAAAAGGGTTTTGCCACGCCAAAAAACGCTGTCCGCGCCACTGACCAGTTGCATCTACGCCAGCGTGATTTGCCAGATAGTACAGGTAGCCGAACATTCCCGCAACGGCGGCGGCTACCATTGCCAAAAATCGCTTTATGTGCGGACTAGCCATAAAAATCATTCCGCCGCCGATTATTGCCACTATTATCGCCGAACTTAAATCGCCGTACGCCACTAATATCGTTAATGCACCCACTAGCACCATGCAGAAAAAAAATCCGCCCCAATTTTCTAGTACCCTTTTGTTGGCAGATAAAATTCTAGCCAAAATCAAAATTACTGCCACTTTTGCAATCTCGGACGGCTGAAACTGAATGTTTATAATGGGCAACATAATCCAGCGGCTTGCCCCGCCGCGAGCAACGCCCCAAATAACAACCGCTACCATTAACCCCAATGCAACCAAATAAAAAACCATCGCAAACCGCTTTAGATACCGATAATTAAAATTTGCCATAACGTTCATGCCAAAAAAGCCCAAAGTCGCCATTATTGCATGACGTTGCAAATAGAAAAAAGGGTTATAATTGTGAAACGTGCTGCGGGCAGTATCTACATAACTTGCCGAAAAAACCATCATAAGCCCAAAAAGCACCAAAATACACACAATCAAGTAAATAGTTTGGTCTAACGTGCCTATGCCAAACTTTACCGCTACATTTGTGGATTTTTGCGGTTTTAGTTTTACTCTTTTTTGGGGCTGTTCTTGCCGCCCATCTGTCTGCCGAATGGGCAGGTCGTGTTTTAATGCACTGCTACTCCGCATTTTTATCACCCTTTCTGTGGTTTTTTGCTGATTTTTTTTGCTGGATTCATTGGATTTAGCTGAATTGCATTAAATTTTACGTTTGCAAATTTTACGTCTGCAAAAACTCTTCAATTTCCTGCTCAACTGCGGTTAGTCGCTCCTCTAGTTCTGGTAGAAGAGTGCTAGTGCCGTTTTTTAGCTGTTCTTCCATTTTGCCCAATGTTTCCGCTAGTGGATTCATGGCTAAATTGGCGGCTACTCCTTTTAGTGCATGACACGCTTTCATTGCCTCTTCTGGTTCGTTGCTGGCAATCGCCGCAGAAATTTTGTCCACTAACTCTCTGCCAGAAAATTTTTTTAGCAAGGTTTGAAAAATTTTTTTGTTGTTTACTACACGTTTTAAGCCATCTTCTAATGAAATTGCTCTAACTGCGTCCATTTTGTACACTCCTTTTTTACGTTTAACAAGTATAAATTACAGTTTATTACGTTTGCAAAATGTAACCTCTTTTCACAAAAACAACCGAGGAGACCAATCCAACAAAGCCGATTAATCCCGTAACAACAAAAGCGGTTGACATTGTAAAACTGTGGCTTATCCAGCCAGTTGCAAACGGGCCCAGGAACATACCCAGCCCATAAGCTGCTTGAAAAAATCCCATTGCGGTGGCGCGGCGTTCGCTGGCTATTGCTTTTATGGATAGCCCCATAAGTACGGTCATTAAGCCCGACAAGCCCAAACTGCTTAAAAATTGCACAGCAAACAGTTGCAACAAGTTTTGCGACCAAACAACCAGCACCGTACCAACAGCGGCTAAAGCAAAGCCCCAAACTAAAGTTGCGGTTACGCCGATTTTGTTTACCACTTTTACCATTATAGGCGATATTAGCAGCGCTGGCAAGGTAGAAATTACGCCAAGCAAGCCCAGCTGATAATTGCTTGCGCCCATATCGTTTGCGACCATTGGCGTAAAGCCAAACGTGGTTGCAAACATAATATATTGCGAAACGATAGCCAAAACGGAGGCACAAATTAATTGCTTGTCCTTTGCGACTTCCAGCAAAGCGGCGAGATTCGGCGGGTTGCTTGTTTTTTCGGGATCGGGCTTACTTTCCCGCATACCTATCCCAAAAATTAGCCCCGCAAGCCCCAAAATGCCGCCCAGCAAAAAGGCATAAGAAAAACCCAACCATTCCGCAAAAAGCCCACCAAGCAACAAAGCCGCCATTCTACCAAAACCGTTAGCGGCGTTAAGTAGCCCAATAGAGCGGATTGTGTCTTCTGGTTTGTAGTAGCTTGCGCCCAAAATTGTAAAAGTTACCCAAGTTGCGGCGGTTACGCCCGCTAAGCTACGTGCGACCAGTAAAACTATGGGGTTCGCCCACAAAAACACCGATACGCCGCTTATCGTAGCAAAAAAAAGTCCAAGTAACACAAAAATTTTGCGTTTTTGCAGTCTATCGGATATTATGCCCAACGGGAAACGTATAGCCATCTGCACAAAACCGTACGAGCCAGCAATAAGCCCAATAAGGCGCAAATCTGCTTGCATTTGTTCGGCATACGGCGTAACATACGGCACATACGTATACAACGACATCCAAAAAAATATCGTTACTATGTAAAATAATGGTAATCTGTTTTTCATGGTTCTGCTCCAATTTTGTTCCAAACTTGTTTTGCCTTTGTTGGTGTTTTTTGTTACCTTTTGTATTACTTTTTTTATTATAGCAAAATTTATTGCGTTGGGCAAGTGTTGAATTTTTTTGGGGCTATTTTTTATAATTTTATACGGATAGGTAACGGATTAAAATTATTTCCCCGTTTATTCCTACAACTAAGTTAATGACATTGGTTTCCCCTTTATGCGGCGACTAATTAGCTTAGGTTTAATCGTTCTTTTAATGCAGTCTGCAAAAGTTGAGAGAAGTTTATTCCCTGCTCTTCTGCTATTTCTTTTAACCACGCTGGAATTGTTACGTTTGTTTTTACCGCTCTATTTTCTATTTGGTTTTTTACTAAAGACGGATATACTGTAACAACTGATATAATGTAACCTGGCTCTGTTTCGGGTTCTATTTGTAGTTGTTGTGGGTTTGCTGTGGGTTTTGGTAGTTCATCGTTATCGCTTTCTATTCCGTATAAATGAAACCCTAAAGCCTCTTCCGCCATTTTTGTAGCTTTTTCAAAATCGTCCCCGTAACTTGCACAGCCTGGCAAATCGGGAAAATAAACGCCAAAACCACCGTTTTTTGCAGGTTCAAACACCGCAAAATATGAATATTTACGCATATATATCTCCTATCTACAGGGCAAATAGGGCTTTATAGTCCTGCTTGCCTTAGTATGCTTTTTACTGTACCTATCGGAAGGTCTTCGTTATGCCATGGAATGGCCTGCCTGTCGGCAGACAGGTAACCCTACCTTTTTTTGTGTCATGTTTGTATTGCCTGTGAGAGCCGCCGTTACTTTTCACTCGGTACCAACCGTCCGCTTTAACGGTTTTTTCTATTTTTTTCGGTTTCACAATTATCCCCCTTAATGATTATATTATACTCCTTTATTATGCGTATGTCAATAGCTGTCAAAAATTTTTTTGTTTTTCCGTTCAAAATGTGCTACAATACATAATGATATGGAAGTTGAAAAGGGGGCGGCAAAGTGGATTGGAAATAATACTTTTTTATACCAGCCGCATTATATATTCAGCGTTTTTAGTTGCCATTATAGCCTGCATTGTTGCTAAAATACGCTTGCATTATGCAAATAAAAGGTTGCAGATTGCAAAAGACAACCTCTATACTGCAAAAGATAATTTGTACAACGCAAAAGACCGCCTGTATACCGTGCAAAAAGAATACTACGAGTTATCAAAAGCACGTGATAATTTTACGAAAGAAATGGATAGCTTGAATTGAATTTGGTTGAATTTGGTTGAATTTGATTAAATTTGATTGAATTTGAAATCAAAAGTTATCCCCAATGAGGTGTCAACCATGAACCAAAATCGTATGTTTACCAAAATTTTACTATATAACCTTGTGCAGTTTAGCATAATTTACGGCGTTGCTATTTTAATTGCAAGTTTTATGTTTGGCAGGCTTACGGACGTTTTGTACACGTTGCTTACTTTTGTTCCGTTTGTATTTTATTTTTATGTGCGAACCTTTGTAAAAAATCGGGTTGTTATGTTTGCCCTGCATTTGTTGCCGATAATTATCGCTACAATGCTGTTTACCAACGTGCTAGAGCGGGTTTTTGTGCTGGCAATTTTGGCGGTTATGTTTGTGCTTTCTATTGCTGGCCGCATAAAAAATACGCCGCCGCACATTGATAAAGGTTTTAGTGCGTTTATTGCAGTTTTTCTTACGGTGCTGTGCTTTTTGGGCGTTTGGCAAGGGTACTATTTTTTGGCGACTGTATATCCCATTGTGATAATTGTGGCTGTTTTGGCTACTGTGCTACATTCGCGCATCGACCGCACTGATTCTTCGCTGGACGCAATAACACAAACGTCAACCCAGCCAATAGACCGCATTTTGGCATTTGACAACAAAACTAATCCCATTTTGGTGGCTATTTTGCTTGTGCTTAGCTTGCTGTTTTGGCTGTTGCTTATAAATCCGTTGCTAGTGCAAATTAGCCAAATAGAATTTACTGGCAACCCCATCGAAATACCCGCCGCCGAACACGCCGAGCCGCCGCCAGCCGCCGAGGGACTTGGTTTGGATTTTAGTATGTTCATGGACGCAGAGCAAGCCGCCCCGCACCCTTTTTGGGAATTGCTTTCGGCAATGATTTTTTTTGTATTACAAGCCGCGGCGTTATTGTTTGGAATATTTTTAGTGGTTCGCGGCGTTATCATGTTGTACCGCTTTTTGGCGTATAATCCGCAAAATATCCCAGATATTAGCAAAACGGAGGAAAAAACTTTTATATTCTCCGAAAAAGCCAGCAATATTCAGTTGCCATTTTTGCGGTTTCTTAATTTGTCAACCGATAAAACAAGGGTAGCGTTCCGCAAAAAAATATTGTATTATAAAAAAAGGGGCGTACCGCTAACCCAATTTGATACACCCGCCCAAATTACCGCCAAAATAGCCCAAAGCCACAACGAAAACATCGAGCAACTAGCCCAACAATACGAGCAAATACGCTATTCTGCGGCGGAAAAATAATGTATATTTTTATGGGATTATTAGGGCTGTGTTTTGGCTCGTTTGCTAATGTGCTGATTTATCGGGTTCCGCGCAAAATTTCCGTAATTTTTCCGCCGTCCCATTGCACTTTTTGCAAAAAAAGGTTAAGTTTTTTGGATTTATTGCCGATAATAAGTTATATGGCTTTTTTGGGAAAATGCCGCTATTGCAAAACCACGATAAACAAGCGGTATCCAATAATAGAAGTCCTTTGTGCGGTGTTGTTTGCAGCTAATGCCCATTTTACTTCTTCGCTGTCAACCTTTTCGATAATACCGCTAACAATTTTGGTTTTTGTACTGTTGTGTATTTCCGCCATAGATTACGAAACCCAAACTATCCCCGATATTTTTGTGATAATTTTAGCAATAAGCGGAATTTTTTGGGTAATGGCAGCCGAAATTTGGCAATTTTCACATATCTTGTATAATCAAATATGGCAAAATGTTACAATCGGAATGTTAACAGGGGCATTGCCTTTGTTCATTATTGATAGGCTGACTTTAATCTTGCTAAAAAAAGATGGGTTTGGTTATGGCGATGTTAAACTTATGGGTGTTGCTGGGTTGTTTTTGGGCTGGCAACTGATTTTGGTAGCTTACTTGTTTGCCTTTGCGGCAGGCGGCATATTTGGGGCATTTTTGCTAATTACACACCGTGCAAAACAAGGCGATTATATTGCATTTGCACCATTTTTGTCGGTTGGAATAGTGCTTGCATTATGGTTTGGAAAAATTTTTATAAATTTCTATTCCATATCAACTTATTAAGTGTTATAATTTTATTAGGACATTTTAAGAATGTGGCAAATGTGTAAAATAAAATATACTTAAAGTGAGGAGGAAACTGCTACAAAATTGTTTTAAGCTATTTTTGTTGTAGCAGGGTTTTGTATGAGTAAAAATCATAAAATTTATTTGGTAGATGATAGCGATACATATCGTGCAATAGGGGAAAGCATCTTAAAGGAACACTACACCGTGCTGACTTTTCCGTCTGGCGAAAAACTTTTGGAAGTTTTGCAAGGTGGTAAAAACTTGCCCGATTTAATTTTACTAGATGTTGAGATGGACGGACTATCAGGCTTTGACACGATAGAAGAGCTAAAAGCCGATCCGCTCACAATGAATGTGCCTGTTATTTTCTTGACAGGATTATCCAACCCAGAAGACGAAGCTTATGGGTTCTCGTTGGGTGCAACCGATTATTTAACCAAGCCGTTTTCTGCACCACGGCTGCTAAAACGCTTATCTGTGCATTTGCGTATGCTGGTTTTGGAAAAAGACCTTGCAAACGTGGAACAAAAAGCCGAAAGCGTTGCAGGCGAAATAATAGACGAAACACGCGATCTAAACATGATACGCGAGGCAATGATGCAATGGGCGTTAGAACTAGTAGAGTTCCGCCGAGATGTAACCCGCAAGCATCTTGACCGCATAAAAGGCTGCATGAAAATGCTATACGAGGCCGCTAAATACGAAGGACCTTACATCGACGAGGTTACTGACTGGGACGGCGACGCTTTATTGTTGGCATCTAGCTTGCACGATGTTGGCAAAATAAAAATTCCCGATGCTTTAGTGCTAAAAAAGACCCGACTAAACGATGCCGAGCGTGAAATAATGCACGGACACTGCGAATTTGGCAGACAGCTAATAGAAAACTTGCGCGAACGCATAGAACAACTGCCCTACTTCCAAGATAACAGCGTCGCACTAGAGCATTCCAAAACTTTCTTTAAGTTTGCACTAGCAATGACTTACTATCACCACGAAAAATGGGACGGCACGGGCTATCCAGATTCTCTAAACGGGCAAATAATCCCGCTAGAGGCAAGAATGATGGCAATAGTAGACGGCTACGATGCACTAGTATCAAAACGGGAATATCGCGCCGCGCACAGCCATAAAGATGCAATAGAAATTATCAAAACTAGAAAAGGCGTACATTACGACCCCGCACTAACCGACATATTTGTAGGGTTGGAAAAAGATGTTGAAAAGATTAACCAATCTGTTTAATCTAATTAATCCAAGTTAATCTAATTAATCCAAATGCTGAAAAATTCACGGTTTTTTCCGCCGCTTGACAACACGCAATGTTACGTATATACTTATTAATGTACGATAATAGTGCAGAAAATAGTGCAGAAAATAATGCAGAATAATGCAGAATGGCAGGTGCAAAATAATGGCTTTTGAAAATTTGGGTAACAAATTGCAAAATGTTTTTAAGCAATTACGTTCTAAGGGGAAATTAACCGAAAAAGACGTAAAAGATGCCATGCGCGAAGTGCGACTTGCCTTGCTGGAGGCCGACGTTAATTTTAAGATTGTAAAAAATTTTATAACAAACGTTACCGAAAAATCCATTGGTAGCACGGTGCTTGAAGGGGTCAATCCAGGGCATCAAGTTATACAGCTTGTTAATGAAGAACTGAAAAATATGTTGGGCGGCAGCCAAAGCAACTTAACATTTTCGGCAAAACCGCCCACTGTTTACATGATGGTTGGCTTGCAAGGTGCGGGAAAAACCACGGGCTGCGGCAAAATAGCGGGCTTGCTAAAGCGGCAGGGCAAACGTCCGCTGTTGGTGGCTTGCGATATATATCGTCCAGCGGCGATAAAACAGTTGCAAATCGTGGGCAAAACGTATGACATTCCAGTATTTAGCATGGGCGATACCGAAGACCCCGCTAATATTGCCAAAGCTAGTCTGGCAGAGGCGGCGGCAAACAACAACGATGTAGTTATAATCGATACTGCTGGCAGGTTGCACATAGACGAAGAACTTATGGACGAATTGCGCCGCATTAAAGAAAATATCCGCCCGCAGGAAATTTTGCTGGTTATAGATGCAATGACGGGGCAAGATGCCGTTAATGTAGCCGAAACTTTTAGCCAAAAATTAGGCATAGACGGCATAATAGCAACCAAACTGGACGGCGATACTCGCGGCGGTGCGGTGCTTTCGGTGCGGGCTGTAACGGGCAAGCCAGTAAAATACGTTGGTATGGGCGAAAAATTGGACGATATGGAACAATTTTACCCCGACAGAATGGCAACACGAATATTGGGCATGGGCGATATATTAACGTTGGTTGACAAAGCCCAAAAAGCGTTTGACGAAAAGCAATCGCTGGAACTGGAGCAAAAAATACGCCAAAACTCCTTTAATTTAGAGGATTTTTTGGAGCAAATGCAACAAATAAAAAAAATGGGTCCATTAAAAGATATTATCGGAATGTTGCCAGGCATGGGCAATATGCAGCTACCAAACGCCGAAATTGACGAAAAAGCAATGTCCCACGTTGAGGCAATTATACGCTCGATGACACCGCAAGAACGGCAACACCCCGCAATGTTAAACGGATCCCGCAAAAAACGCATTGCAAAAGGCAGCGGCCGCACTATCCAAGAAGTTAATAGAATGTTAAAACAGTTTGACGAGATGCAAAAAACGATGAAACAATTTATGGGCGGCGGCAAAAAAAGCAAGGGCAAAGGATTGTTTGGCATGGGTAAAGGCGGATTATTCCCCTTTTAATATAATGAGCAAAATCGGTAAAGCCAGCAAATCCAGTAAAGCCAATAAAATCAGTAAAATCAATAAAATCAGTAAAATCCACAAAAACGAGGTGATAAAACATGGTAAAAATTAGGCTAAAAAGAATCGGGGCAAAAAAAGCACCGTTCTATAGAATAGTGGCAGCAGACGCACGTACTCCGCGCAACGGCAAAACGCTTGAAGAACTAGGCATTTACGATCCCACAAAAGAACCTATCGCACTAAAAGTGAATGCAGATGCAACAAAAAAATGGCTACAAAACGGCGCACAACCAACAAGAACAGTAGGTCATTTGCTAAAAAAAGCAGGCGTTGTGTAGTTCAAACAACTTAAAAAATTCGAGCATTGTAGCAACGGGCGGGTTTTTAGCTAAACTCCGCCCCTACAAAGCCGCCAACTTTAAGGGCGGGGTTTAGCTAAAAATCCGCCTATGTTTTTGTTGAATTGAATTTGTATACAAGGAGGTTTTCACTTGAAAGAGCTACTACTTATAATTGCTAAAAATCTTGTAGAGTTTCCCGATTCTGTTTCGGTGGAACAGGAAGAGCGAGAAGATGCACTAGTGCTAAAGTTGCGAGTAGCCGCTAGTGATATGGGCAAAGTTATTGGCAGGCAAGGCCGCATTGCAAAAGCTATCCGCACAATGATTAAAGCGGCTTCTGTCAACCATAGCAAAAAAGTTGTTGTTGAAATTTTGCAGTAATTGTAAATCAACTTCAAAACCGTGGGGCTCTGCCCCCCGCCTGCCGGCGGGCAGGCACACCCCGCAAGGAGCGCGCCCCTTGACCCGC